>DVMH01000032.1 GCA_018715045.1 Candidatus Avidehalobacter gallistercoris | reverse complement strand
TTGAAAAAATCCTTGTCCATGAGGCGGTCAAGAACGAGGACGGAAGCCGGGAACAGGAGGTAGAAATCTTCTACCGCTTCATCGGCAAAATTGATTGAATGACACCAATATCTTTAAGTATGTGATACCGGCCGGGGCTGCCCCGACGTTTCACTTTGGGAAGATCTGGCTAAGCTTTTAGGCGCGGATATATTGAAGCTGCTTCAAGGCGAGCTGACGCCCAACCGCCCCGATGTGGGCAAATTAACAAATCTGAAATTTTACGTCTGCCCCAGCTGCGGCAACATTCTCACCGGCACCGGAGCGGCTTCCATTGCCTGCTGCGGACGGCAACTACGGCCGCTGTCACCGTCAGAAGACGGCGCCAATCACCTGCCCAAAATAGCGGAGGTGGAGGACGAGTATTACGTTACGCTGGAGCATGAAATGCAGAAAGATCACTATCTGCTCTTTGCGGCCTGCGTCAACGATGACAGCATTTGGCTGAACCGGCTCTATCCCGAACAGAGCCCCGCTTTCCGCCTGCCACGTATGAAGCGCGGCGCCAAGCTCTATTTATACTGCACCAAACACAGCTTGTTCAAATACAACATCCAAAGCCTGCTGCCACCAAAACAGCGCTGACATACAGCCTCCGGCCAATGGTCGGGGGCATTTTTTGTCCGTTTATTTTTCCTGCAACAACGCCACCGCATGAGCAGACATACCCAGCCCGTCGCCCTCAAAGCCTAATCCCTCGGTGGTCGTCGCCTTGATACCTACAGCCTCAGCTGGCAGTTCCAACGCTTCTGCCAGATTCTGCTTGATTGCCGGAATATGGGGCGCCAGCTTCGGCCGCTCCGCCACCACCACGGCATCAATATTCACGATCGTATATCCCGCTTCATCTACCCTGGCCTTGACCTGCCGCAGCAGGTCAAGGCTCCGTGCATCCTTAAACGTATCATCAGTGTCAGGGAAAAGATGCCCAATGTACGCCAGCCCAGCTGCGCCCAGCAATGCGTCCATAATGGCATGAGTAAGAACATCCGCGTCGGAATGGCCAAGCAGCCCCTTGGCAAACGGAATATTCACACCGCCGATAACCAGATCCCGCCCGGCCCTCAGCCGGTGTACGTCATAGCCGATACCAATTCTCATTTCGCTTCACGCTCCCGCAATATAAGCTCCGCCAGACGCAGATCCAGCGGTGTGGTTATTTTGATATTCTCCTCGCTGCCCCAAACCAGCGCCACCTCGCACCCTGCGGCAGCCAGCAGCGCTGCGTCGTCGGTAAAGTCCTTGTCCAGCGTAGAATACGCCTCCAGCAATGGCTCCACAGCGAAAACCTGCGGCGTCAGCGCCCGCCAAAGCAGCTCCCGCGCGGGACTCGCGGCGATACGCCCCAAAACCTCTCCCCGGCCTTTGACCGGAGCGGCAGATAGCGCTTTTATTGTATCTGTCACCGGAGCCGCCAGAATTGCTCCAGCAACACCCGGCGTCACCGCCGCAGTAAGCACTGCCTTAAAATCTGCCGCCGAAAGCAATGGCCGCGCCCCATCGTGGATAGCTACAAAATCCGTCTGCACACTGATATGAGGCAGCGCCGCCGCCACTGAACGCAGCCGGGTACTGCCTCCCTCCACCACCGTCGCGGCCTTGGTTATGCCGCCAGTGCACAAGAGATCTTTCACCCGCTGCACCTCGCCGGAAGCCGCCGCCACAACAATCTGCGTCACCTGCGGCGCATCTTGAAAAATCCGCAGCGAATGCAGCAAAACAGGCTCGCCGCCAAGCGGCAAAAACACTTTATTTATGCCGGCGCCCATACGCCGCCCTTGCCCTGCGGCCAAAACCACCACCGCAACCTGCATATTCTCTCCTCCCCGCCAACAATGCTTTAAAACGGCTTGTCCGCCAGCTTGGCAAAAATCATGCGCCCGGCTGAAGTCTGCAAAACGCTGCTAACCTCTGCCGCCACCTGCTGCCCGATATAGCTGCGGCCGTTTTCCACCACGATCATCGTGCCATCGTCCAGAAAGGCCAAGCCCTGGTTCGGCTCCTTGCCAGCCTGCACAATATCCACATTAACCGTTTCTCCCGGCAACCACACAGCGCGCAAAGCGCCCGCCAGCTCGTTCACATTCAAAATACGCACACCCTGTACCTGAGCCACCTTGCCCAAATTGTAATCGTTAGTAATAACTGTGGCTTTCATATCCTGCGCCAGCCGCAGCAACTTGTTGTCTACCTCGAGCATGTCCGGATAATCAGTCTCGATCGTCATCACACCGCCCGGCAGCTCTTTCTGCATACGGTTCAGGATATCCAGGCCGCGCCGCCCCCGGTTGCGCTTTAAAACATCCGACAAATCAGCAATATGACGAAGCTCATTCAACACAAAAACCGGCACAGCCAGCTGCCCTTCCAAAAAGCCGGAACGACATATATCTGCAATACGACCGTCAATAATCACACTGGTATCCAGCAGCTTAACATCAGGCAAAGGCGCAGTGTGACCTGCTCTCGCGCGCACCGGCCGCCAGTTGAAAAGAGCAATAAACTCCGAGCGTTTGCGATAGCCCAACACTAAGCCCATATAGGCGAAAACCAGCAGCGAAAGCATCGTAAAATAAGGACCGATAACCGGCAATTTCCCTACCACACTGTTCAGCAGGCTAGCGATAATCAGGCCGACAATCAGGCCAAAAACCGCGCTCACAATGTCCTGAAGCGGCATTTTGAATAACTGATTCAGAAGATGTCCGAGCAAAGTCGCCACCCAGCTGATGATAGGCGAAAGCAGCATCATCGACACCATCACGCCAATAATCGTAGCGGAAACCACCGCTATACACCGCTCCACAATATCCATTGCATCAGAAAACTGATAGGCCAGCCAAAACACGCCGATGCCAACAGCCAAATACAGCAGAACGGTAAACCCAGTTTTCAGAACCTTGCGCCAAGTAGGAATGCTTTGAGCAGCACTGGAGTTTTCCTCTGGCGCCGGGGCGTACGGCTTGTTATCCATGGCAGAACCTCCGGGTAAAAGTTGACAATTTGTTAAATTGCTTCAAACTTTTTATTTCTATACCACACTCGCCAAATCCTGCCCCAAAGCAAACAGAAACCCGGCTAAACCGCCGGGTTTAAAGTATTTATTCTACTTCGCGCAGTATTTCGTCAATGCGCGGAGCCAAAACTGCCGCCTCCGCCTCTCGCTTCAACAGCCAAAGCTCACTGAACAAAATCTCCCGCGCCTGCTCATACAGACGCTTCTCTCCGCTGGCAAGAGGCTTTTTCCGCTCCCTCTCAGCCAGATTATGCACAATCTGCGCCAGCTCCACCACATCTCCGCCCTTGATCTTATCCACCAGCAGGCGAAAGCGGTGGTTCCATTTGTCCGGCAGCTGAGTCTGCCGCGCCGTCTCCACCCCCTCCAGGATATCCAGTACCCGCCCGGCCTCTCCTGTGCTCATCATCTCACGCAGCCCCAGCTGATCTGCCGCGGTGATCGGCACTGTCACCCGAAGCCCGCAGAACGGCAGATTTAATATGTAACAATCCCTGGTCAGCCCGCCAATTTCACGGCTTTCAATCGCCTCCACCACGCCCGCGCCATGCACAGGATAAACAACTTTATCCCCCACCTGATACATCAAACAGCCCCCCTCACAGGCTTATTTTATGCAATTTGGCTTTAAGGTATGACCACGAGAGACGCTCTCGCATAAATTATAACCGACAAGCCTTTTGCTCCTGATATGACACGAATAAAGGAGGCACTGCCCATGAACCGACTGCTTGATCTGCAGCAAAAAGCTGATGCGTACCTGATCGTCAACCCCTCCGCCCTGCAAACCGTTCTGCAATTGCAGCTGAACGGAGTGCGTTTGCAGCAAAGTCTGCTCCGCGCCGCCAACACCTGCGGCTGTATTAAATTAGGCACTGAGAAGCTGCCGCTGCCGGAGGATGGCGGCTTAGAAGATTTAAAAAACCAGCCCACCGGCGACGATTTCAAGAAACTTTGCCCCACTTGCCGCCAGGAGCTTTCCGAACGCCTGGGCGCATTGCTGTTCTACGCAGCGGCGCTGGCCAACTTGATCGGCGTGGATCTCAGCGAAATATGCGATAAAGAAATTGATAAGCTGGATTTGCTGGGCTATTTTATGCTGATGTAGAATTCAAGCGCTCACACGCACATAACCTCTTGCCTGTATTATCCGCTATTCATCATATAACCGTCCAAAACACTAACTCCAGCACCAGCACAACCAGAAACAGCGTTTTCACCGCCACCGTTCCGCCTCCCCAAAGCGCCCGGCATAACCTTATTTTGCCGCTTGGCAGAAAAAATTAAGCTTGCCTTATTGATCATAACCACATCCACATCCTGAAAACATCATCACACAAAAAGACCGCAGGGTAAGCAAATCCCTGCGGCCTTAGCATATTCATATTTTTTTACAACAAACCCATAAGGCTCAATGCCAGCCGCAAATCGTCCGCGCCGTATAGCTTCAGACCGCACTTTTCGGCCGCCGCCCGCACATTCGGCCGCCCTGCCGTCACCACATTGCCAAAGCCCATGCGCGCAGACTCGCGAAAACGCTGTTCCGGCTGTCCAATCGGGCGCAACTCACCAGTAAGTCCAATCTCGCCGACGGCCACCAAATCATGCGGCAGCGCCCGGTCAAAATAAGCGGAAGCCACAGCCGCCGCCACTGCCAAGTCCACTGCCGGATCGTCCACACGCAGCCCCCCGGTGACGTTCACATAAACATCCTGATTGCCAAGGTTAAGCCCCACCTTTTTTTCCAGCACGGCTAAGATTATCAGCAGACGGTTATAATCCAGGCCAGAAGCCAAACGCCGGGCATTGCCAAAGCTGGTGGGGCTGGTAAGCGCCTGGATCTCCAACAAAACAGGCCGCGCCCCCTGCAAAACGCAGCCTACTGCCGCGCCCGCCACCTGCTTTTCACGATGCGTCAGAAAGACCGCGCTGGGGTCGCCCAAAGCGGTCAGCCCATGCTCCGTCATCTCGAACACACCGATCTCGTTAGTGGAACCAAAACGGTTTTTGATGGAGCGCAGCAGACGCAGATTTGCCAGCCGGTCGCCCTCAAAATAAAGCACAGTATCCACCATATGCTCTAACACACGGGGGCCGGCCAGATTGCCTTCCTTCGTCACGTGCCCCACCAATATAACCGCCACGCCTCGCTCCTTGGCCAGCTTCAGCAACTCATTGCCGCATTGGCGCACCTGTGATACGCTGCCAGGCGCCGCCGCCAGTTCCGGCAGAAACACCGTCTGAATCGAATCCACGATCAACAGGCGGCAGCTCTGTCTCTCCGCCTGCTGCAATATTAGCTCAAGATTGTTCTCCGTCAGCAGCCACAGGTCGTCAGAGAGCGCTCCCAGCCGTTCCGCCCGCATACGCACCTGCGGGGCGCTTTCTTCGCCGGAGACATACAGCACCCTGCCGAAGCTCTTACTCACAGCCAGCGCCAGTTGCAACAGAATAGTGCTTTTGCCTATACCCGGTTCACCGCCCAGCAGAGAAAGAGACCCCGGCACCAAGCCTCCGCCCAGCACCAGATCAAGCTCGGCCATCCCGGTAGCGATACGCGAAAACTCTTCCAGCGAAACCCTGGCAATCGGCTGAGGCGCGTTGTCCGAAGCAGCCGTCAGCCTGCCGCCCGCCGACGTAGCCGGGGCAATCTCCTCGATCACCGAATTCCACGCTCCACAGGCCGTGCAGCGCCCCTGCCATTTGGCAAACTGCGCGCCGCACTCCTGGCAGACGAAAACCTGCTTGCTTTTCATATCATCGCTCCTCATTTTTTATGTTGAGGAGTTCTTTCGGCGTTTAATCCTTTTTTTCCTGCCTATCATCAAGGCTCGCAGCATTTTCCGACGATGATTTTTCCCCATCCGCGTCAGTTGCTTTTTTTATATCCTTTTTCGCCGTTTTTTCAGCTGCCGGGGCGGCTGCCTCTGAGCTTTTTGGCTCAGTCTTCTCTGCTTTATCTGAAGCTTCCTCAGGCGCTTCCTTGCTGAATTTTATAACACCGTCCTTGGCATAACCCCAAATTTCGTCGCCAGCGGCAAATTCCTGAGCCAAAAGGCTCTCGCTTAAAGGATCTTCCAGCAAACGCACCACCGCGCGCTTCAACGGACGCGCCCCGTACTCCGCATCAAATCCGGCTTCGGCCAGCAGCTTGATGGCGCTGTCTTCCACATGCAGAGTGATCTCCTGCGCAGCCAGCCGCTGCTGCAAATCAGCCGCCAGCAGACCGGCAATACGGTCAATTTCAGCGCTTTGCAGACTGCGGAATACCAGAATATTATCGATACGATTGATAAACTCCGGGCGGAAGCTCTTTCTCACTGCGTCCAGCGCCCGCGCTTTACTCTGTTCATATTCTGATTCCGCGCGCGCCTTGCTCTGCTCGCCGGTGGCAAAACCCATCGCCCCCTGTTTGGCAATGCTGCCGCCAAGGTTAGACGTCATAATGATAACAGTGTTGCGAAAGTCCACTGTACGCCCTTTGCTGTCGGTCAGACGTCCATCGTCCAGCACCTGCAACAGGATATTGAACACGTCAGGGTGAGCCTTTTCGATTTCGTCCAGCAAGATAACGCTGTACGGACGGCGGCGTACGGCCTCAGTCAACTGACCTCCCTCGTCATGACCGATATAGCCGGGGGGTGCGCCGATAAGCCGGGCCACAGTGTGCTTCTCCATATACTCGCTCATATCCAGACGAATCATCGCATCGTCACTGCCGAAAAGAGCATTGGCCAGCGCCTTGGAAAGCTCGGTTTTGCCCACGCCTGTTGGCCCCAGGAAGATGAAAGAACCTATCGGCCGCTTCGGGTCTTTTAAGCCTGCACGCCCACGGCGCACAGCACGCGCCACCTCCTGCACAGCTTCGTCCTGACCGATAACACGCTGGTGCAGCAGTTCCTCAAGGTGCAGCAGCTGCTCCTGCTCGCCCTTCTGCAACTGCGCCACCGGAATACCACTCCAGTTGGAAAGAACCTGCGCAATCTGTGCCACGTCTACCACGTTATCGGTTTTCACGCTTTGCTTCTGCCAGTCGGCACGGCGATTCTCCAGTTCCTGTTTTAAATCGCGCTCGGCGTCGCGCCATTTGGCGGCCTCCTCAAAGTTCTGCGCGCCCACAGCAGCGTTTTTCTCCTTAATAGCAGCCTCCAGACGCCCCTCAAGCTCTTGCAAGTCCAGCGGTGCGGTCTGCCCCGCCAGATTTACCATAGCAGCGGCCTCATCCATCAAATCGATTGCCTTATCCGGCAGAAACCGATCCGGCAGATAACGCATGGAAAGCGTAACGGCAGCCTTGATCGCTTTCGGCGTGATCTTTACGCCATGATGCGCCTCGTAGCGGTCGCGCAACCCTTCCAAGATGGCGATGGCCTCCTCCTCGTTCGGCTCGTTCACCATCACCGGCTGGAAACGCCGCTCCAGAGCCGCATCTTTTTCGATATGCTTGCGGTATTCATCAATAGTCGTCGCGCCGACGCATTGCAGCTCGCCGCGCGCCAAGGCCGGTTTCAAAATGTTGGCCGCGTCGATGGCGCCCTCCGCGCCGCCCGCACCAATCAGCGTGTGCAACTCGTCAATAAACAGAATGATTTTACCGCTTTTTTTCACTTCCTCCATCACCTGCTGCAAGCGCTCCTCAAACTCACCGCGATATTTCGCCCCGGCCAGCAGAGTTGAAATATCCAGCGATATCACCCGCTTATCCGAAAGCGTCTGCGGCACGCTGCCCTGTGCAATGCGCTCGGCCAAACCCTCGGCAATGGCGGTTTTGCCCACGCCCGGCTCGCCGATCAGCACCGGGTTGTTCTTAGTGCGGCGCGAAAGTATCTGTACCACCCGCTGAATTTCGCTTTCACGTCCCAGCACCGGATCAAGACGTTCCTGCTTAGCCAACGCCGTCAAATCACGCCCATATTTGGCCAAGGCGCCTGCGCTGTTATCACCAGACGCACCTGCCTCATTCAAATTCGGCAGACCCTGTGAACTGCCCGCCGCCGTTTGAGCAACCGGCTTATAACCTAGCGCCCGCATGATGGCGTCGATTACCGCGTTTGGCTGCAGGCCGCGCTCTTTCAGCAGGTTAACGGCGCTGTTCGTTCCCTGTAAAACGCCCAGCAGCAAATGTTCGGTGCCAATATAGTTTACGCCCATTTTCTGTGCGGTGCCTTTGGCCAACTCCAGCGCCTGTTTGGTCTCCGGCGCAAAATCCTGATTGTCCGCAGGCTCTGCCCCAGTGTGGAATTCCGCCTCCAAAGCCTGCTGATTAACGCCCAGCTGGTGCAACACCTGCGCCCCCAGGCTCTGTTCCATTTTCAAAATACCCCACAGCAGATGACGGCAGTCTACCTCCTGCTCGCCACAGTGCCGCGCTATCTTGCACGCCCAAAGCATAGCCTCGCGCGCCCGTTCGGTATATAAACTGCTCATAATCAAAACCTCCTTATTTCACTATCAACTGATTTTCTTCTATATATACATGCTACACATATAACTGCTATACATATCACTGCGACACATACTGACGCGCAATTTTCGCCCGCAGCGCGTCGCGCTCCTGGGGCGCCAGTTCCCGCCCAGCCGTCGTCTGCAAAAACGGCGTCTGCACGGATAGCATAAGCAGGTTAAGCTCACGCCAGTCGATTTTACGGCAAAGACCCATCGAAAGTCCCAGCCGCACCCACGATATCTGCTCCATAGCCTCTTTGCCAGTCAGCAAGTGCGCCCCGACAAGCACGCCCACCGCACGGCCGATCTTATCCTCCAGCCAGTCACGGCGGTTCGCTTTCAGCCAAGTTCTCGCCTGCTGTTCCTGCGTAATGATCTCCTCCACCAGCTGCTTAAGCCGGCTGATAATTTCCTCTTCGGAGCATCCCAGCGTCACCTGGTTGGATATCTGAAACAGACCGCCTCGGCTCTCGCTGCCCTCGCCGTAAACGCCGCGCACAGTGAACCCTGCCTGCGCCAGCTGCCGAAAGATACCGTCCAGTTTGCCCAAAAGCTGCAAACCGGGCAGATGCAGCATAACCGAAGCCCGCAGCCCAGTTCCCAGATTGGAGGGGCAGGAAGTCAAATAACCCAGTCGCCCGTCGTAAGCAAAATCCAGCTTCTCCGCCAGCTTATCGTCCAGCGCGGAAAGCTCGCGCCAGGCCGCTTCGGGCTGCAAACCGGGCAGTATCGCCTGTATTCGCAGATGATCCTCCTCATTCAGCATGATAGCCAGCGTCTGCGCCGCGTTCACCGCCAGCAGCCGCCCACACGTATGCTGCAAAATATCCCGGCTCAAAAGGTGCTTTTCCAGCAGCACGCCGCGCTCACGCTCTAATAATTCATCCAGACGCAGTAGCTGCCAGTTTTCGTTTTCCGGCAGCGCCCGCGCCATTTCCTGACCCAACTGCTCCGCCTCTGCGTCGGATAGACGGTTCGGGAATGACTTGCCCGTCAAATTTCTCGCCAGACGCAGACGTGTGGACACAACGATCTGCCGTTCGTCCTGCGGCTCCGCCCACGCCACATATGGCAGCGTGGTGATACCTGCCGCGCCGTTTACCACCGTCATTGCGCGTCACCTGCCTTTCCAGTTTTATTGGTTTTATCCGTACTATGCGCTGCCGGCCCGATTTTTGCCACCGCGCTTTGCATTGCTTCGTCCAGCGCCCGTATCTTATCCCGAACTTTCGCAGCCTCCTCAAATTTTTCCAGCTCGATCAGCTCAGAAAGTTGCTTTTGCAGCGCCAGTCGCTCATAATTCTGGTTGGCCAGCTCCGGGTTATCCAGGAACAACCCGTTCCCGACACCCGGCTGGATCATCTTCACCTTGCCCATATGGCGTTTCCCGCCGTGGAAGCGCTGAATGACCGGGCGCAGCTCCTCCTCAAAAGTCTGATAACACCTGCTGCAGCCGAGCCTGCCGCCGCTGTTGTATTCGGCAAATGTCATACCGCAGCCCGGACAGCGCCGGCTGCTCCGCTTGGGCGCTGCGCCGGAAAAGAGCTTGTTCAAATCCAACTGACCAAAGCTTGTAATACCGCCAAAGTTCATCAAATCCCCAGCGCATTCCTCGCACAGGTGTTCCTCATGCGTTTCGCCGTTGATCACCTGTTTATAATATACCGTTGCTGTTTTTTTCCCGCATTTATCACACAGCATATTAAAACACCTCCCATATTTTTGCCAAATAAAGGTCAGACATTATTCCCTAATGCTCCTCTGCCAAATCTTCACGCAGCAGGTTCAACAACAACAGACGCACCAGCCGCCCACGCAGCATTTCTTCGTTTTCTCCAGCCAGCTTCAAGGCATCGCCCAAAAGCAGGCTCTGGCAAAGCGCATATTCCCGCGGCGTTAAAATAGACTCTCCGAACAATCGGGAAAGCAAATTGGCCGCCGCCGAACGTGACAGCGGCTTATCCTTAGCCTCGGCCAGCAGATTCGCCAAATCGGCGTTATCCGAAAGCCCCGTTCGAATAATGCGTACATATCCCGCGCCACCCCGCCGTGTCTCGATATAATAGCCTGCGGCGCTGTTAAAGCGCGTGTTTAACACGTAGTTGATCTGACTGGGCACACACATAAACATATCCGCCAGATCCGCCCGCCTGATTTCCACACTGCCGTCGCCGGAAAGCTCCAGCAGGCGTTTAATGTAATTTTCAATCTGCGTTGCCAAAGTCTCTGCCATGATGTTCAACCCCCCGGGTCAGAAGTCTTTTTCTGACCTTTTTTCACCTACTGATATTCTGACCTTTTCTGACTATTATTATATACCGAGGCCGCCATTTTGTCAACACCATTACAGCAAATTTTTTGTCGATGATGCTGAGTCTTCTATTTACTATTTTAACCGTTCATGTTAAAATTAAATACTAATTGCAGATTTTGACCTGCCTCTTCCCGACAAAAATTTTCCCTATAAAGGAGCTGACATTGTATCATGCAGCAAACCAATGCCGCCAGACAAGGCGTCATCAGCCGAGCGTTTCGGGCGGCCTTTCCGTTCACCATCCCTATCTTCGCCGGGTTCTTTTTCCTGGGTCTTACCTACGGCGTTTATATGCACGTTTCCGGATTCAGCTTCTGGTACCCCATGCTGATGGCGCTGACGATTTTTGGCGGCTCACTGGAGTTTATCGCCGTCAGTATGCTGCTATCACCGTTTGCACCGCTTTCTTCCCTGCTTATCTCGCTTTTGGTGCAGGCGCGGCACCTGTTTTACGGCATCGCCATGCTGGACAGGTTCAAGGGACTCGGCTGGAAGAAGATCTACCTTATCTTCGGTATGTGCGACGAGAGTTTTTCCATCAACTACACGGCCAATATACCTAAGGAAGTTGACCGTGGCTGGTTTATGTTCTTCGTCACCCTGCTGAATCAGATATATTGGGTGGCAAGTTCTGCGTTGGGCGGCATTTTAGGGTCGCTGATCAGCTTCGACACTAACGGGCTGGAATTCTGCATGACGGCCATGTTCGTCGTCATATTTTTGGAACAGTTTTTGAAAGAAAAGCAGCATATAACGGCATACATAGGCCTTGCCGCCACCGCCGTCTCGCTTGCCCTGTTCGGTGCGGATAACTTTATGCTGCCCGCCATGGCCGCGATTTTGCTGCTGGTGACCGGCTTCAAAAAGCCAATTGCCAAGGCAGGTGATTTCGCATGACTCTCGTCCAACAGATAATCACCATAGCTGTCTGTGCACTTGGCACCATGGCAACTCGTTTTCTGCCGTTTCTGATATTCTCCGGCAACAAGCCCACACCGCCGTTCATCAAATATCTGGGGCAGGCGCTGCCCACTGCCGTCTTCGGCATGCTGGTTATCTACTGCCTGAAAGACGTTGATTTCCTCGCCGCCCCTCACGGCCTGCCAGAAATGCTGGCTATCGCAGCCACGGCGGCGCTGCATATCTTACGGCGGCAAATGCTTTTGTCTATAGCAGGCGGCACTGTCTGCTATATGCTTCTGGTGCAGCTGATTTTCAACTAATCAAGGGGGTATAACCATGAACCGATTAGAAACCGCCCAAATGCCTCGCGTGCTGACCATAGCCGGGTCAGACTGCTCTGGCGGCGCGGGAATCCAGGCCGATTTGAAAACCATGACAGCACACAAGGCGTACGGTATGAGCGTCATTACGGCCCTCACCGCTCAGAACACGACTGAAGTAGCAGCTATCCATGCTGTGCCGCCGGAATTTGTCGCCGCACAGATCAAAGCCGTATTCGATGATATTCCGCCGCAGGCCTCCAAAATCGGCATGACGGCCAACGCCGGACTTATCGCGGCTATAGCGGCTGGTCTCAAAGCGTACCATGCACCCAATATTGTGCTGGATCCGGTGATGACAGCAGAAAGCGGCGCGCGTCTGCTGAAAGCAGACGCTGCCCAAGCCCTGATCGATCTGCTGCTGCCGCTGGCCGATATCATCACCCCAAACAAAGCGGAAGCTGAAATTTTGAGCAATTTTACCATCAATAACCATGAGGATATGCGGACGGCTGCGCATAAGCTGAGCAAATTGACTCCTGCCGCCGTTCTGATCAAAGGAGGGCATATGGCGGGCGACGCCAGCGATCTGCTGCTGTATTGCGGCGAGGAATTCTGGTTCTCTGCCCCGCGCGTGGATAACCCCAACAGCCACGGCACGGGCTGTACTCTTTCCTCGGCTATTGCCTGCCGTCTGGCGGAGGGCAAAAGCGTGCCCGAGGCCTGCCGTCTTGCCAAGGAGTACCTGACAGATGCGCTTCAGGCCGGGCTTGATCTGGGGCAAGGCAAGGGGCCGCTGAACCATTGCTGCCGCTTATAAGGAGGTTCTATGCGCAAATTTGATGTTATCATCATCGGCGCGGGAGCGGCAGGGCTAATGGCCGCATTGCAGTTGAAGCGAGAAAACCCCAATATTGCCGCCGTTATTTTGGAAAAAGCGCTCCGCCCCGGCAAAAAGCTGCTGGCTACCGGGGGAGGCCGTTGCAACATTGCCAACCGACGCGCCGGCAAAGCATATTACTTCACTGCGTCCGGCCATAATCCGGCATTTGTGCAGCCCGCTTTGGCTGCCTATCCAGTGGCCGATAATCTGGCGTTTTTTGCCAACCTCGGTCTGCTAACCAAAGAGGAGGAGGACGGCAAAATCTACCCAATGGGTGACCAGGCCGCCGCCGTGCTGGACGTGCTGCGCCTGCAAGCGGCAGCAAACGGCGTTTCTATCTTCACCGAGACCGAAGTGACCGCCCTCGCTCCCGGCTGGCATATAATCACCACACAGGGCAGTTTTACCGCCCGCGCAATCATTTTGACACCGGGCGGGGTGGCGTCGCCGCAGTTGGGCACCGCTGGGAATTTCGCACAGCTCATGGCGCCGCTGGGGCATAAAACCACGCGTCTATACCCGGCGCTGACGCAGCTAAAATGCCAAAGCAATTTTCACAAGGCTCTGCAAGGCGTAAAGTTCACCGGAAAAGCCACGCTTTGGCAGAAAAATACACGCCTGGCCGAGGCGGCAGGCGAGGTGCTTTTTACATCCTATGGTCTTTCCGGCCCGCCCATATTACAGCTTTCCCGACTGGCCGCCATGAATTACCCGCAGCCGCCGCAGCCTGAAATCACAGTACAGCTTGATCTGCTGCCCGCCTTTACAATAGAAGAAATCCGAGCGGATCTGGCTCGACGGCGCGCCCTCCCTTTTACGCTGGAGGATACGCTTTCCGGCCTGCTGAACAAGCGATTGGGGCAGCAGCTGTTCAAACTCTCTACCAGCAAGAAGCTCTCTGCTGCCGCATCCAGTCTAACTGACGCGGAAATAAATACTCTTGCCGCCAACATCAAGAGTCTGACGCTCACTGTCTCTGGTGTTTGCGGCTGGCGGGAGGCTCAGGTTATGGCCGGAGGTCTCTCGCTTGACCAGTTCGACCCTAAAACACTAGGCTCGCGTCTGGCGCCAGGGCTGTTCGCAGCAGGCGAGGTGCTGGATATCTGCGGCTCCTGCGGCGGCTATAACCTCTCCTGGGCATGGAGCAGCGGCCGGCTGGCAGCACATTCTGCCGCTCTATACTTAAAGGAGGGCGAAAATGCTTAAAGTTTCGCAAATCGGGCTGGATCTGGACGCACCAGAAGATATCCTCCCAGAGCTGGCCGCCCAAAAGCTACGGCTTGCCCCCGGACAAATCCAAAGCTGGCGTATCGCACAAAAAAGTGTGGACGCCCGCAAAAAAAGCGACGTCCATTTCGTCTATTCGCTATATTTAATGCTGACGCCCAAAGCAGAGCGCCGCGTCCTTGCCAACCCCCGGCTGGAAAAGTTTGTCCGGCCGGCGGCAGAGGAAAAGCCACAAACACTGATTGCCGGGCGCTTTGCCGAGCCACCGGTAGTTGTGGGCGCGGGGCCGGCCGGACTTTTTGCCGCGCTGATCCTGGCTAAAGCCGGAGCCTGCCCAATACTGCTGGAGCGAGGCGCCGACGTTGACCAGCGCACCCATTTGGTAAAAGAGTTCTGGCAGCGGGGGAAATTGAACCCCGCCAGCAATGTGCAGTTCGGCGAGGGCGGCGCGGGCGCGTTCTCCGACGGCAAACTTACCACCGGCACACATGACCCGATGAACCGCCAAGTGTTGCATGAGCTGGCCGCAGCAGGAGCTCCTGCGGAAATTCTGTATCTGGCCAAGCCACACGTTGGCACGGACAAGCTGCGGCTGGCGGTGAAAAACTTGCGCCGGAGAATTATTGCTCTCGGCGGCACGGTGCTGTTTGAACACCAGTTGACCAATATCAGCATCAAAAACGGCGCGGTGGCAGGTCTTTCTGCCATCACTCCGCACGGTGAACAGCAATTTGCCACCGCTAATATTATTCTTGCCCCCGGCCACAGCGCCCGCGACACATTTCGGATGCTGAACGCTATCGGTGTGCCGCTGGAACCGAAACCTTTTGCCATTGGCGTTCGAGCAGAGCATTTGCAAAGCGACCTGAACCGGGCGCAGTACGGTGATTTCGCCGGCCACCCGAAGCTGCCCCCCGCCGATTATAAGCTGGTGACCCATCTCGACAACGGCCGCACCGTCTATTCGTTTTGTATGTGTCCGGGAGGTCAGGTGGTAGCCGCCGCGTCGGAAGCAGGCGGAGTCGTCACCAACGGCATGAGTTATCACGCCAGGTCTGGTCTAAACGCCAACGCCGCCTTACTGGTCAGCGTCAACCCGAATGATTTTGCCTCCGATTCGCCCCTGGCCGGAATTGACTTCCAGCGCCGCATAGAAAAAGCCGCCTACCAAATGGCAGGAGAAAGTTATTACGCCCCCTGCCAGATGGCCGGCGACTTCCTGATGAAACGCACCGGGCACGGCTTTGGTCATATCAAGCCCAGCTACGCGCCAGGTGTTGTTCCAGCTGATCTGCATGCGCTGCTGCCTGATTTTGTAGCGGCGAGTCTCGCACAGGGAATACGCGCTTTCGGGCAGCGCCTTGCCGTATATCAAGATATGGAGGCTCCTCTAACCGCGCCGGAAACCAGAAGTTCATCACCCGTGCGAATACCTCGCGATGCCACGCGCCAGAGTATAGGTCTCACCGGGCTTTATCCCTGCGGCGAGGGGGCAGGCTACGCCGGAGGCATCGTCTCCGCCGCGGCGGATGGTATCCGCACAGCTCTCGCCGTACTGCAAAACAGTTTGCTTTAATCTACTGATTACTATTGAGCAAAATCATAATCTGCGGGGTCAACCGTTTTGCCCTCCAATCGCACCTCCCAATGCAGATGCGGCGGTTCGGCGTCTTCAAACACAGGCGGCGCAGTCAGGCGGCCAATTTCCTCACCCTGCTCCACCTGCTGCCCCACAGTCAGCCCCACGGCGGGAATCAGACCAAGATATACCGTGCTAAGCTTCTCGCCGTGCGCAAGCGTAACGCCCTGACCGTAAACAGGATCGTCAGATAACTCCGCCACCTCTCCAGCCAGCGCCGCCAACACCGGCTCGCCTTCCGCCCCCTGCCAGTCCAGCCCGCCGTGAAAACGGTAATCGCGGAATGTCACATCATAGCCAATGCCATACCCGCGTATCTCTTCACCAGCCAGCGGCGTTTGCAGCGACAGCAGATCAGCCTCTGCCTGCAAGCCCGCGTCATTCGCCCAAGGCTCCGGCGCATGATCATAAACATCGCCGCTTTCCTCTGTGTCTTCCGGCCCATCCGTATTATCCACTATATCTGCGGTATCAGAACTCGCCACATTGTCTGCCGCCCCCGTATCCTTCACTTCGGGGGCGCCTTTTTTTTCGGTCTGCGGCAAGTCGGGTTGAGTCAGATTATCCCCCGAGGCTGTTCTGGTTACTGTCTCTTCCTGCTTATCCACCGCGATCTGCCACCAATACTGCTGCACACCGCCTGACTGCACACCACCGTTCCAAGCCGTCACCGCCGCCACCGCAAACACCAGCATACCCAAAGCCAGCCAGCGCCCTGCCAGCCAGCGCGTCCGCCCGTCGGCATAACGCGCACGTTGGCGAAATCTGCGCCACATAGAGGCCAGTCTATTCCATAAATCGCGCATCAAAACCACTCCTTTGGCAAAAATCCGCAGGCAAAATCTGCCTTACGGCTTAATTTTTGCCCAAAATGCCGTGGTTTATACGCTTACTCCGGCGAACCTACAGAAAAGTCCGGGTAATAATACGCCAAAATCTCGTTAAAAT
>DVMH01000031.1 GCA_018715045.1 Candidatus Avidehalobacter gallistercoris | reverse complement strand
TGTTCATTGATAACATTTTCCGTTTCACTCAGGCTGGCTCAGAAGTATCTGCGTTGTTGGGTCGTATGCCTTCCGCTGTAGGTTACCAGCCGACTTTGGCCACTGAAATGGGTCAGTTGCAGGAACGTATTACTTCCACCAAAAACGGCTCGATTACTTCGGTTCAGGCCATTTACGTTCCCGCCGATGACTTGACTGACCCGGCTCCGGCCACAACATTTACTCACTTGGATGCGCGTACCGTTTTGAACCGCGCTATTTCCGAGATGGGCATTTATCCCGCTGTTGACCCGCTGGATTCGTCTTCCCGTTCGCTTGATCCTAAGATCGTCGGCGAGGAGCATTACAAAGTGGCTCGTGATGTGCAGAGCATTTTGCAGACCTATAAGGAATTGCAGGATATCATTGCCATTCTGGGTATGGATGAACTCTCTGAGGAACAGAAAGTACTGGTTGGACGCGCCAGAAGAATTCAGCGCTTCCTCAGCCAGCCTTTCCATGTTGCCGAGCAGTTCACCGGTACTCCTGGCGTGTATGTACCGCTGGCTAAGACAGTTCAGGACTTCAAGGCTATCGTGGCCGGCGAGTATGATCACCTGCCGGAGCAGGCTTTCCTGATGGTCGGTACCATTGAAGAAGCGGTAGAAAAGGCTAAGGTTCTGGAAGGACGTGCATAAGCTATGGCTGAAGATTTGATTCGTCTGGATATCGTGACGCCTGCCGGGCTTTTGATGTCGGAGAACGTGGCGGCGTTGAATTTGCCTGCGGCTTTGGGTTCGATGGGCGTGTTGAAAAACCATGCTCCGCTGATGACCACGCTGAAAATCGGCACTGTTAAATACACCAAAAATAATGTTGACCACTATCTTGCCGTACATGGCGGTTTCGCTGAAGTTAAGGATAATGTGGTAATTATTCTGGCAGATTCGGCTGAGAAGGCGGAGGACATTGATGTGGCTCGCGCTGAAGCAGCCAAGCAGAGAGCCGAAGAGCGCCTGAAAAAGCGTGACGCTGAGTTGGATGTGCTGCGGGCAGAGATGGCTTTGCATCGCGCTCTAACTCGTATCAAAACCAGCTATAAGGCTTAATGCTTAAATAACGATTATATAACCGTGCAGGGTAAACCTTGCACGGTTATTTTATTAGTAAGAAAACTGTTGCCAAATGACGAAAAGTATGATAAACTAAACGAATAATATTTGTGATAGGGGGCTTTTATATGAAAAAGTTTGGCCTTTTACTGGTAGCGCTGCTGCTGGCGCTTGCTTCTGGAGGATGTGCGGCGAAGGATACGTCAGGCTATATCGATTATAATGGGGTGCAGATCCCTAACGAGGATATCGAAAATATGCGCCATTTGTATACATATAACGACGCGCTGTTCACTCCGAGTGAGGAACAGCTTCTGGAAAGTTTGGCGTGGCTACAGGTGCAGTATGATGAGGCCGAGCGCCTGGGGCTTATGCCAAGCAAAGCCGAGGCGGAGAAGTCCTATCAGGAACAGGTAATAAAGCCGGTCATGCAGGAATTGGCCAAAGATGATCCGGGTGCGCACGAATCAGCTTTATATTACCTCATGCTGCTGCAAGAGCAGGGTGAGCAGTTGGGTTTGAGCCATGACGAGTATTGCGACTTTCTTGTTAGACAATGGCAGCAGATAATGGGTATGACGGCGCTGCATCAGTATGTTCTGAGCCAGACTGGTCATACTCCGGGCGAATTGTCAGATGATGTTTACAGCGACTATGTAGAACAATTGCTGGCGCAGGCGGCGCAGGGTGGGGAGGCATAATCATGGCGATTGAGAAAGTTAAGGCATATTTTGCTGAAAAAGGCATGGCTGAGCGTATTTTAGAGTTTGATGTTTCCAGCGCAACGGTGGAATTGGCGGCCAAAGCGCTTGGCTGCGAACCGGCGCACATCGCTAAAACACTGGGCTTTGTCGATGGCGAGGGGTGTCTTCTGGTGGTAGCGGCAGGTGACGCTAAAGTGGATAACAGGCGTTTCCGTGATGAATTTGGCATGAAAGCAAAAATGTTGCCTTTTGACCAGGTGGAGGCTTTGATTGGTCATGCGGTGGGCGGCGTCTGTCCGTTTGCCGTTAACCCCGGTGTGCCTGTCTATCTGGACGAGTCTTTGAAGCGTTTTGAAATTGTTTACCCGGCGGCGGGTAGTTCCAATAGTACTGTGCGCCTGACACTTTCTGAATTAGAGCAGTTCTCTGGCGCGGTTAAATGGGTGAACGTCTGCAAGGGTTGGCGTGAGGAGGAATTGTAATGAAACAAATACTGGCGGATTTCATTTATGCAGTGCTGGCGGGTGCGGCCATTGCCATTGGCGGCACAATTTACCTGTCGCTGGACAACAAAATCGTCGGCGCAATGCTGTTCACGGTAGGCCTGTTTGCCGTCTGCGTTAACGGCTTCAATCTGTTCACTGGCAAAGTCGCATATGTTTTTGACAACAAGCCGCGCTATCTGCTTTTTTTGCTGAACTGTTGGGTTGGCAATCTGCTGGGGGCGTGGCTGGTGGCGGCGCTGTTGTCGCTGACCCGAGTTGGAGCTGGGCTGTATGAAAAAGCGGCAGGGCTTTCTGACGTGAAGCTGGCTGATAGCGCGCTTTCGGTGTTCCTGCTGGGAATTTTCTGTAATATGCTGGTGTGCTTGGCTGTAGACGGTTTTCGCTTTAACCAGCATGAGCTGGGCAAATACATCGGCCTGTTTTTGGGCGTGTCGGTGTTCATTCTCTGCGGATTTGAACACTGTGTCGCTAATATGTTCTATTTCTCAATGGGCGATGCGTGGAGCCTGCACACTCTTATATGGCTGATGCTGATGACGGCGGGCAATGCTGTGGGCGGCATAGTACTGCCGGGCTTCCGGAAACTGCGCCGCATACTGTTGGCTGAAGAATGAGGAGGTAGGAATACATATGGGTATCGGAGGATTGGCTGTTAGCGGTTTGTTCGGTTTGATTTATTGGATCTTTAGCTTGCTTATCATGTATTTCGTTATCAAATTGGCGGTGAAAAGCGCCATTCGCGAAACACGCGACGATTATCGCCCGGACAAGTAAGAGTAATAAGTATGCGGCTTTCTTTGTTTGTGCTGCTGCCTGGCGCAGTGGTGTTTTAGGGAATAATTCTGGCGGTAACAATGCTGATGTACAAATAACTTTCCATAATCCCGAATGTAAAAACCCCCGGACATTTGTCCGGGGGTTTATGTATATGCAGTTGTTCAGGCACGGATACTGGCGTTGTCATCGGTGGCTTCGGCCTGCTGATAATTTTGCAGGTGTAGCACGCGGTGTTGGGCTGTATTGCCGGCCAGCTCCGCATTGGCGTTGGCCAACAGCAGTTTAATACGGTTTTCCTGATTGGTGTGCGAGGCGCCCGGATCATAGTCGATTGCGATGATGTTGGCGCCAGGGCAGCGGTCTTTAACGGCGCGGATCATTCCTTTGGCGACGATATGATTAGGCAGGCAACCGAACGGCTGAGCGGAAACAATGTTGTTCACACCGTTTTCAATTAAATCAATCATCTCCCCGGTTAGCAACCAACCCTCGCCCATTTTAACGCCCTCGCTGATACAGCCCCGCGCAGCTTTTTGCACGTCGGTAAAGCTGGAGGGAGGCATGAAATCGCTGTGGCGGCGGATAATCTTGGCCATCAGTGTCTGCCCTTTCATCAGCAGGAGGAAAGCCTGCTTTTTGAAGATATTGCTAAAGGCTGGGCCTTTGTATAACTTCGCGTCTACAAATGTGTTGTTTATAGAATAGAACATGAAATCCAGTACGCCAGTGACGACGGGCTGTGCGCCCTGTTCAATCAGATAATTCTCCAGATCATTGTTGCCAAGGGGTGCATATTTCATATAAATTTCACCCACGATGCCCACCTTGGGCTTTTTTTCGTCTTTCAGGCGGATTTGTTTAAAGGCGTTTAAAATGCGCAGGTAATTCTTCTTCAGTCGAATATAGCTGCCGTTGGCAAAGCTTTGATCCAGCTGATTGGTCAGAATGTCGATAACCTTGTCGGTGTGGCCAGAGATTACCTCGTACGGTTTTGTTTGATTTTTCAGCCACAGGATCATATCGCCGTAGAAGCAGGCAAACAGCGCTTTTAAGAGCATTCCTTTGGTGATAACAAGACCGCTCGCGTTCAAACTGTCCAGACGTAGGGCAATTACGGGAATATGGGTGAGGCCGTTTTTCTCCAGTGCCTTTTTCAGCAGGTAGACGTAATTGGAAGCGCGGCAGCCGCCGCCTGTCTGCGGCAGCAGAAGAGCAATACGGTTAAGGTCGTATTTGCCGCTTTTTATTGCGTCCAGCAGCTGGCCGATAGCCAGCAGAGCCGGATAGCAGGTGTCGTTATGCACGTTTTGCAGGCCCTGTTCAGTGACGCTGTAACCGTCATTTGATAAAAATTCCAAGTTATAGCCCTGTCGGTGGAAGATGCCTTGCAGCAGTTTGAAATGCACTGGTAGCATTTGCGGTACCAAAATGGTATAATCTGCTTTCATGTCGGCCGAAAATGTGGGGGTGGCGATGGTATGTTCACGGAGTGGCATTTCCCTTTCTTCCTGCTCCGCCTTGTTGGATAAAAGCTCCAACAGCGCGGACAGACGTTCCTGCATACGGCTTTGCTTCAGTATCTGATGCGTACGCTGGCGCAGACATTCCGTCGAGTGGGCGTTTTGTTGAAAAGCGTTCAGCCGCGATTGCATCAGTCGGGGAATCTTGTGTTCCGGCTCGGCTTTGGCTTTGGCCTCGTCCAGCGGCACCTGCATAAGCTGTTCAAAATGTGTTTGCAGGCGCTCGTCTACAATAGTCTCCAGTTCCTGGTCAGTGTAAGTTTCCGAGTGTTCCTGCGCGTTTTTGATGTTGGTTATCTTTTTCTGTTCAATCATTGATCTTTACCTCTTGTGCTGTGCTTCTCTTGTTTCCATTGCTGCCAACAGGCTTCTTGCTCGAATCTTGGTGGCCGCCAGATTATTGATCTCATCTATCTTAAGCTGGGTATAAATTTTGCCGTTTCGTTCCAGAATGTCTTTCAATTCATCAGTGGTTATCGCATCCAGGCCGCAGCCGAAGCTGACTAGCTGCACCAGCTGCATATTGGGATGGCGGCAGACATAGCGCGCCGCGTTATACATACGGGTGTGGTAAGTCCACTGGTTCAGCACATTCACTTTCTGTGAATATGCCAGATTCGTCAGCACGCGCTCTGAAAGCACCACGAATCCAAGTGAGTTAAACATTTTGTCAATGCTGTGGTTGATTTCGCGATCCACGTGATAAGGCCGTCCGGACAGCACCACGATTTTTTGCCCTGTGGCCTCGGCGTTTTTCAGCGCCTCCATTCCGTATGCCTCTACCTCACTCCAGAATGCTTTGTAAAAGTTCCAGGCGTCGTTGGCTGCGTTTATACACTGTGCCAGACTGAAATTGAAATAGGGATACTTTTTGCTCATATCGTAGAAGTTGCTGGCCAAAAGGCTGCGATTAGCAAGGCTTAAGTATGGGTAGAGGAAATCCACCTTTTGCAGATCAGCTACGTTGGCTGCCAGCAGCTCGGGATAATATGCCACCACCGGGCAGTTATAATTTTTGTCGCCGCGCTTTTCGTCAATGTTGTAGCTGGAGCAGGGATAGAAGATCGCTTTCACGTTTTTAGCCAGGAGACGCATGATATGTCCGTGCGCCAGCTTGGCGGGATAACATACTGTGTCGGAGGGAATGGTGAATTGACCCTCGGCATAGAGCTGCCGTGAGCTTTCACCCGAAATAACCACATTCACGCCCAGCTGCAAAAAGAAGAAGTACCAGAACGGCAAATTCTCCCACATATTCAGCACCAGCGGTATTCCTATGGTGGTCCGTTCCGGCACGAACTGCGCCTCAGCATCGGCCATCAGGCGGCGGAACTTATCATTAATATATTCATAAACGTTCGGCAGATTGCTTTTTTTGCCGGAAACACCGCGCTCACATTTGTTGCCGCTGATAAAACGGCGGCCATTGGGGAAGATGTTGATGGTCAGGCTGCAATGGTTGGCGCAGCCCTGACAGGTTGTGGGAATAGCCTTATGCTGAAAGGACGCCACTTCATCGCGGGATAGCATTGCCGTTTTGTTAAGGCCAAGCTCGCGGTGGCGGTTTCTGGCGTATAGCGCTGCGCCAAAAGCCCCCATAAGGCCGGCAATATCCGGGCGCACCACATCGTGTTCCAACTCGCGTTCAAAGCTCCTGAGTACTGCGTCGTTCAGAAAAGTGCCTCCCTGCACCACGATATTTTCGCCCAGCTCTTTGGCGCTGTGAACGCGCAGCACTTTGTAAATCGCGTTTTTTACCACGCTAATGGCCAATCCTGCGCTTACATCTGCTACCTCGGCGCCGTCGCGCTGCGCCTGCTTAACGGAAGAATTCATAAACACCGTACAGCGCGATCCCAGATCCACTGGTCGCTTCGCAAACAGCGCCAGCCTGGCAAATTCCGACGGGGTATAGCCCAGAGCCTCGGCAAACGTTTGGATAAACGAGCCGCAGCCGGAGCTGCAGGCCTCGTTCAGCACGATATGGTCAATGGTGTTGTTGTGAATAGTAAAGCATTTCATGTCCTGGCCGCCGATGTCGATGATGTAATCGACGTTGGGGTTGAAGAAATGCGCCGCCGTAAAATGCGCCACCGTCTCCACCAGACCATAATCAATGCCGAAGGCGTTTTTGACAAGTTCCTCGCCATAGCCTGTTACCGCTCCGGCTTTAAGCTGGATATGGTCACCCAGCAGTGCGTAAACCTTAAGCAGCTGCTCCTGGATGATGGGCAGGGGGTTGCCCTTGTTACTGGCGTAGAATGTGTAGAGCAATTCGCCGTTTTCGCCCACCAACGCCAGTTTACTGGTGGTGCTGCCCACGTCCACGCCGAGATACGCGCCTCCCTGATACGCGGCAATGTCCGCGCGGGGCACGCTGTTCTTGGCATGGCGCGCGGTAAAGTCGGCATATTCCGTCTCGCTTGCGAACAGCGGCGGCAGGAAGCGGCTTTTGCCTTTAAGCGCCTTTTGGTTTTGCAGCACTTTCCGCAGTGTTTTATAATCAAATGTATCAGGCTGGCCGTCGGCATAGACCGCCGCGCCCAGCGCCACGAAATATTGGCCCAGCTCCGGGAACACGGCGTTTTCCGGCGAGAGATTCAACGTCTCGATAAAGCGCTCCCGCAGACCCAGGTTGAAGCTAAGCGGTCCGCCCAGGAACAGTACTCGCCCTAAAATACGCCGCCCCTGTGCCAGCCCGGTGATGGTCTGCTCAGCCACCGCCTGATAAATGCTGGCGGCTATATCCTCTTTGGCTGCGCCTTGATTAATCAACGGCTGAATATCCGTCTTGGCGAACACGCCGCAGCGCGACGCGATTGGATATATTTTCTTGTGGTTTTGTGCGAGCCTGTCCAGTTCTTCTACTGAGACGTTAAGGAGCGTTGCCATTTGGTCGATAAATGCGCCAGTACCGCCTGCACAGGTGCCGTTCATGCGTTCCTCCACGCCGCCGGTGAGGAAGAGGATTTTGGCATCCTCTCCGCCCAGCTCGATGACTACGTCTGTTTCCGGTTCTAGCTCGCGCACTGCGCCGGAGAGGGCGTAAACTTCCTGCACAAAAGGTATGCCGCAGGATTCGGCCAGCGACATGCCAGCCGAGCCGGTGATAGCCACTTTAACTGTTTTGCCTTTTAGCAGCAATGGCAGCTCGTCCATGATATCAGCTAACTTTTCGACAATACGCGAGCCATGCCGCTGATAGGTAGAATAAATGAGCGCGCCAGTCTCATCAATTACCACTGCTTTGATAGTGGTGGAGCCAATGTCTATACCAAGTTTGTAACACATAAAGCGTTTACCTCCGTAAAAAACAAATAACATAAGCAAACACTATAATATAGATGAAAAACGATTCGATATGCCGGTTTTGCCAAAACTGCCGCAAACTGCCAGCTGGCGCAGGCTTGCGGCGTTTCAGCAAATATTTTCATACATATTATAATACAAGGTTAGACAAAAAGCTACTTTTATTTTGCACTTTCCGGAAATTAACTTGTCAGAAAGCGTAAATTGGAGTATAATTAACACAGTATTGCTTAATCTTGGGTTGATATTATTCTGTTATAGTGCAGAAGAATTAAGTAAATCAGGAGGGTGTGCCGATGCCGCCGATTGTTAACGTAATTCTGAATCTGCTGGTTTGGGTGGTGGTCATTGGGGCCATCATTGCCATCTTCGTCAGCAAATCCCGCGAGAAGCCGTTGGAATGGCCAGAGCTGGACGCTTACGGCGAGGAAAAGGAGATTTGGCTGGAGGGTATGGAGGATTTGGATTTCTTTCCCCAGTACGGCTATCACCGTTATCGCGACGTTTATCTGAATATGCGGCGCATACCAGTTGTGGTGGTGGAGCCGCAGATCATCGAGGGGCAGCTGGCATATCACTTTTTTGATGTGAAATCCGGCGAGGAGGGGTTTGACCTGCCGGAATCAGTTATACTGCTGGGGCGCGATAAACCGGCCAAAATCGCGTCGTTCTGATTGTAGTCAAAAAAAATAAAACGGCGGAATGCTTTTACGGCTTCCGTCGTTTTTTTGTGCGTAGAATTTTTGCGGGTTTTCGATATGTTTCTTTTTCCCATGATCTCCATTTCGCTGCGTAAATTCTGCGGAAAGGCATCATACGGGCTTTCAGGAGTGGAGCGCAAAAGTTTTTTCAATTTCATCTGTGCCTGCGGCACGCTGCGTTTGCTATTTCGCCAGTACCCGCATATCGATCAGCCGCCGCAGCAGTGAACCGCCCCAACTGTCGATCAGCGCCTGATATTCTGCCGGGGTAATGTTATCGCCGCCCATGCCCATCACGTCATAGATCACGCTGGCCTCCTTGATTTGGCATGGCCAGTCGCAAAAGCCATTGAAAAGATAGAATTCATGGCGTGAGCGCCGCTGTTCGGCGTTTTCGGCCTGCTCATCCAGCTGTTCCCGCGCGAGGAAAATCCGCCGCCCTGGAAACTCCTGCCGCAATGCCTGCAAAACGGCGCTGCCATAGCCCTGTCCGCGCATTTCTGAGTCTATGGCAAAATAAAAAAGATAAACCAGATCACGGTAAATTACCAGATAGGTAAAACCGACGAGCTTCTTTGCGTCATAAGCCACAAGTATTTGCGCCCGGCCTTGTTTCACCCGTCGGCGCAGCAGCCAAAAAGGCGCGCGTTCGTCCGGCGGGAAAGCTGTTTTATAAAGTGCGCCGATCTGCTGCCACACTGCCTTGTCCTGTTTGATATCGGTTAAAATCAAATTCATTTTTTCGTACCTCCAAGCGCCAGTCTATCACATCTACGGCGCATAGTCAAACGCCTGCCGGGGCAGATTAAAGCCAGAAAATATAGTCGAGGTGATGAAAATGCCGGTTAAACCGGACGAGGGCAGAAGCCGCAAAAGCAAAATGAAACGGCGTACCGCCAGCTGGGAGGCCGCCAAGGATGAAATTGCCAAGGAGCTTGGCCTGTGGGATAAGGTACAGAGCGAGGGCTGGGCGTCGCTTACAGCGGAGGAAAGCGGGCGTTTGGGCGGCGTGCTTTCCGGGCGCTATCCTGGCAAGGCTCCTAAACGCCCGCCGCAGGGCGCAGGCAGACGGCAGACAGAGGATTGATTGCTTTCATAAAATCATAGTGCGCAATTTGCCTTAATTTGTTGCAAGAAAACGGGCTTCCGCCTACCCAAACTGACAAGTTTTCCGCCTGCTACGCGATATAATTGGCGTATATCAGGGGGGGTGAGGCGGCATGGTCTACACGGTGTATGCAGACGTTCTGTGGCTGGTGAACTTTGCGCTGGACTGGGTGCTGTTATGGGCAGCCGGGCGCTTCGGCGGTTTTGTGTTCCGTTGGCCGAGAAGTTTGCTTGCGGCGGCGCTGGGGGCGTTTTACGGCGTAGGTCTGCTGTATCCTGCTCTGGCGCCGCTATATATTATGCCGCTGCCTGTCTTTTGCTCTCTGTTGCTGCTGCTGGTCTGCTTTGGGCGGATGCCGGTGCGGCGTTTTTGTTGGCTGACTGCCTGCTTTTATATCCTGAGCTTTGCTATGGGCGGCGCGGCGCTGGCGGTACGGGCGCTTTTGGGTTTTGGCGAGGCGCATGGCATGAGTTTTATTTGGCTGGCGCCGGCGTTGCTGCTTGCGGGTGTTTTGGCGGCTCTTGGGGTAGGCGTTTGGCGGCGGCAGGTGCGGCAAAGCGGCCTGATCGTACGTGCAGAATTAAGTTTTTCTGGAAAAAGTCTGGCAATTCCCTGTTTTTTGGACAGCGGCAATCGCCTGCGTGATCCGGTTTCCGGGCGGTCAGTGCTGTTAGCTGATTTTGCGGCGGCGGCGGACTGGCTGCCGCCGGCTTTAAGCGAGCGGCTTGCCTGTGAGCTGCGTATCCACGGCGATGGCTTTCGCCCGCAGCAGATACTTGCCGATCTTGCTCCTGCGCCCTGGAGCGAGAGACTGCGGTTGGTGCCATACCGTGCTGTGGGATCGACGGGGCGGTTGACGTTGGGTTTTTTACCTGACGATGCGGTGTTTTATCTGGCGGACGGGCGCAAAATAATACCGCCGCAGACTCCGCTTATGACGTTTAATGCGGCAGGTTTCGGAGGAATATCCGGGGCGCGGGCGATCGTTGCGCCGGAGGCGGTGTTCGGAGGGCAGGATATGGTGGGTTACGATAACATATGGGAGGAGCGGCTGGAAGCATGAAGCAGGAATTGAAACAGGAAGTTGTTGAGTTGCCGGACGGTAATTGGCTGGCATGGCTTAAAAGACGCCTTAATGCGTGTTTGCGGCATATTCTGGGGCAGGAGGAGCCGGGAGTATATTATGTGGGCGGAGGCGAGGCGCTGCCAGCGCCGCTTTCTGCCGAGGAGGAGCGAGAGCTGATGAAGCGGCTGGCAGCGGGCGATACCAATGTCAAGAGCGCGCTGATTGAGCATAATCTGCGGCTGGTGGTGTACATAGCGCGCAAATTTGAGAACACCGGGCTGGGGCTGGAGGATCTGGCGTCCATCGGCACGATTGGGCTCATAAAGGCAGTGAATACGTTTAACCCGGAAAAGAAAATCAAGCTGGCCACCTATGCCTCGCGTTGTATTGAAAACGAAATTTTGATGACGCTGCGGCGCAGCAGCAAGCTGAAGAGCGAGGTCTCATTTGACGAACCGCTCAATATCGACTGGGACGGCAACGAACTGTTGCTTTCCGACGTCTTGGGCACCGACGGCGATATAATTTACCGTGAGCTGGAGGAGGAGGTTGACCGCAAACTGCTGCGGCAGGCCATAGCTACCCTCTCGCCGCGCGAGAAGAAAATCGTGGAGCTAAGGTTCGGCCTGTTTGGCCAGAAGCCGCTGACACAGAAAGAGGTGGCGGATATGCTGGGTATTTCGCAGTCTTATATTTCCCGGCTGGAGAAGCGCATCTTCAGCCGCCTTAAAAAAGAAATGAGCCGTCTGGAATAAGCGCGGATATTGGCCTTTTCTGGCAGAAGTTAACGCCGCGCCGCTTGAATATTTGCCCTGGCTTCCGGCAATAATTTGATTATTATAAAAAACTCAAATTATTTCGGAGGCGATAGCGGTGCGTAAGGTGGAAGTATGCGGCGTGAACACGGCCAAGCTGCCGGTACTGGGCAACGAGGAAATGCGCGAGCTTTTTTATGCGGCCAAGGCGGGCGATAAGGAAGCGCGGGATAAGCTGGTGAAATGCAACCTGCGTCTGGTGCTTTCCATCGTGCAGCGCTTTGGCAGCCGCGGCGAGAATCCTGACGATCTTTTTCAAGTTGGCTGTATCGGCCTTTTGAAAGCGATCGACAATTTTGATCTGAGCCTGAATGTACGTTTTTCCACCTATGCCGTGCCAATGATCATCGGCGAAATACGGCGGTATCTGCGCGATAACAATACCATTCGCGTTAGCCGATCGGTTCGTGATTTGGCATATAAGGCTCTTTCCGCCCGCGATCAGCTGGCGGCAGAAAAGGGCCGTGAACCGAAAATCGCCGAGGTGGCGGAACGCCTTGCCATGCCGGCAGATCAGGTGGTGTTCGCGTTGGACGCGATTGCCGAGCCTGTCTCGTTGTTCGAGCCGATTTATAACGACGGCGGCGACCCGATATACGTGGTTGACCAGGTGAAAGACGAAAAGGCCGGCGACCAGCTTTGGACAGAGCAGCTGGCCATTGCTAATGCTCTTGCCGCTCTGAACGAGCGGGAACAGAAGATAATCGGCCTGCGCTTTTTCGTCGGCAAGACGCAGATGGAGGTGGCTGAAGAAATCGGTATCAGCCAGGCGCAGGTCAGTCGTTTGGAAAAAAATGCGTTGCTTCGATTGAGAAAATATGTCTAACTTTTTCACTTTGCACTGCCTGTTTCGGCGACTCGGATAACTACTTGTCGGATAAAAAAAACTTTAATTTTTTATCACGAATTATTTTTATCCAAACAAGGCATATAATCCCCCAGAAGCTTTTTTCTGGTGGTGGCGTAATGAAACTGAAAATTGCTCCAATCAGCCTGCGGACGGCACGGCGGTTGCTGCGTCTGCGCAGCCTGCTGGTGCTGACGCTGGCTTTTGCTTTAGTGTTGGCGGGCGCTTTTCGTCTGCCCGATTTAGGGGCAAAGGACGAGCATGAGGCATTGGCGCTGGCGCTGCTCGGCAAGGTCATTGTGATTGATGCAGGGCACGGCGGTTTTGATCCTGGTGCAATCGGCGGCGCCGGAACATTGGAAAAGGATGTAAACCTGGCTGTCAGCCGCCGGGTGGCTGCCCTGCTGCGGCAGGTTGGGGCGAAAGTGGTAGAAACACGGACGGATGACGCAGCTATCGCCGAAACCAAACGAGAGGATATACGGCGGCGGGTGGCTATTGCGGAGGAGGCAGAGGCCGACCTTTTTATCACTATTCAGGCCAACAGTATTCCGCAGGCGCAATATCGTGGCGGTCAGGTGTTCTATGCGGCAGGAAGTACCGAGGGGAAGGGTTTATCCGAGAGTATTCAGCAGAGCCTGGCATCTGTGCTGCAAAATACCGACCGTCAGGCCAAATCCATTCAGAATATCTATGTGGTGAACAATCTGGCAATTCCCTCCATCGTGGTTGAGGTTGGTTTTCTCTCCAATCCAGAGGAGGAGAAGCTGCTGGCTGACCCCGGTTATCAGCAGCTGGCGGCCTATGCGGTATTTCTCGGTATCATTGGTTATTATGCTGACCAGCCGGTGAGCGATTTTTAGGCGGAAGTTTTTGACAATGTCAAATGCGAACCACAAAAAAGGGTTTGCGCAAAATTTGCCGAATTAACTCGCATAAATATATTTTGCTTATGGAGACGTTTGGTATGCGAGAATATTCGGTGGGGCCGCAGGTGGCGCGCGGCGAGGCAGCCTTTTGCCACCGTCTGCCGGAGGGCGCAGTGGGCTGCGACCTCTGCCCCCGCTTCTGTGAACTTGCCCCGGGCGAGCGCGGTTGGTGCGGCACACGCTATAACAAGGACGCGCGGCTGTGGGCGGCCAACCATAATTGGCTGGCGCTGCTGCAATTCGCTAAGGTGGAGAGTGTGCCGCTGGTGGAATATGCGTCAGGCGGCGCAGTGCTGAAGCTGGGTTCTTTCGGCTGCAATTTTCAGCCGCCGGGCGGCGGGCGTGAACAGTTTGGGGCGGAAATCGGCTCCGGACGCAGCATTTACCCGCGCGATATCGTGAATATTTGTCTGAATATGGTGCCGCAGGGGCTGGTGGGCGTGGCGTTCGCTTATGCTGAACCCCTGTTGTGGTATGAGTTTGTCATGCAAACGGCCATGCTGCTGCAAAAATGCGATATGCGCAGTATCCTGGCGACGGCTGGCTTTATCAATCCCCGGCCGCTTACTGAACTTTTGCCATATATTGGCGCCGTGCGGTTTGACCTTTTCAGTTTTGATCCGCTGTTCTATCGCGAGGAAATGCGGATACAGTTCGATGCGGTGCTGCGGTCTCTGAAACTGCTGGCGGACAGCCCTGTGCATTTGGAGGTGGCGACGCCGCTGATTTTCGGTAAAAATGACGATCCTATCATGTTGTCCGGGCTTTCGGCTTATCTGGCGGAGGCGTTTTCGCCGGATTTGCCGTATCATTTGATCGCGCCCAGGAGAAAGCTTTCCCCTGCTGAGCGCGAGCGCATTATGCAGTGTGCCGACGCTTGCGGGCGCAATTTACGCCGTGTATATTTATCATGAAAGCAATTTCTGATAAAATATACACGGTTTTTGCATATTATAGCAAATTGCCTCTTGCAATTTGTCTGCGGCGGGTATATAATATGCCTTATAATCGGTTGCAAGGAGTGTGATTTGCCATGATCAAAGCGGCTATCGTAGGGGCCGCCGGGTATGCCGGCGGCGAGGCGATACGCCTTTTATCTCGCCACCCGCAGGTGGAGTTGGCGGCGCTTTTCGGCCACAGCAATGCCGGGCAGGAGATTGCGGATATATCGCCGTGGTTTTACAGCCAAGTGAATATGACGGTGGAGGAAATGAATATAGAGCGCCTGGTCGCTTGCGACGTGGTGATTCTGGCGCTGCCCGCCGGTGTTTCAGCCGAGACGGCAGCGCAGCTTGTAACCAGCGGCGTTAAGGTGATCGACTTGGGCGCGGATTTTCGCTTCGATGACGCGTCTGTCTATGAAAACTGGTATAAGACCCGACACCCGCACCCGGAGCTTCTGCCGCAGGCGGTATACGGCCTGCCGGAAATTTGGCGGGAGGAGATCGCGGGGGCAAACCTGGTGGGCAATCCCGGTTGCTATCCCACCAGCGTGCAGCTGGCTCTCTATCCGCTGCTGAAAGCCGGGCTGGCGGATTTAAGCCGTCCAGTCATTGCCGACTGTAAATCTGGCCTGACCGGAGCAGGCCGAAAAGCGGAAAAGCATCTGCTGTTCTGCGAGAGCAACGACAGTATCAACGCCTATGGCGTGGCGGGGCACCGCCATACGCCGGAGATTGAGCGCGGCCTGACGCGTGTGGCAGGAAAACCGGCGCAGGTGCTGTTCACACCGCATTTAACGCCGATGAGCCGGGGAATTTTGGCCACAGTGTACGCAGCGCTGAATGAACCCGTGGCGGAAAAAGAGCTGCGTGAGCTTTATCAGGAAGCGTATGCGGACGAATATTTCGTGCGTTTGCTGCCGGAGGACGTATGGCCGCATACCAAATGGGTGGCTGGCAGCAACTTCTGCGATATTAACCTGAAGCTTGACCGGCGCACGGGGCTGCTGATTATCAGCTCGGCGATAGACAACATTGTTAAGGGAGCCTCCGGGCAAGCGGTGCAGAATCTGAACCTGATGTTTGGCCTGCCGGAGACAATGGGGCTGGAACAGCTGCCTATGATGCCATAAAAGGCTGTAAACGGCGAAAATATAAATATGTAAGGAAAGAGTGAGATAATTTTGACTGAACAGAATTTTAACGCTGCCTATGCCATGCAGGAGATCGGCGGCGGCGTGACGGCGGCCAAGGGCTTTGTGGCAGCTGGAATACACGCCGGTATCAAGAATAACCCGGCCAAGCGGGATCTGGCTCTGCTGGCGTCGGAGGTTCCTGCGGTTTGTGGCGGTGTGTTTACACAGAATAAATTTGCGGCGGCGCCGGTCAACTGGTGCCGCAAGGTGAACGCACAAGGCAAAGCGCGCGCCATCGTGGTGAACAGCGGCAACGCCAACGCCTGCACCGGCCAAACTGGCGACGAGCACGCGGCGCAGATGGCGCAGGCTGTAGGCGGGGCATTAAATATCCCAACAAACGAAGTGCTGGTGTGCAGCACCGGTGTAATTGGTGTAGAAATGCCGATAAAAACCGTGCTGGACGGCGTTTCGGCCATAGCCGGAAAGCTGTCTTATGAGGGCGGCAAGGACGCCGCCGAGGCCATCATGACGACGGACACCTGTCTGAAGCAGTGCGCTGTTACCTATGAATATCAGGGCAAACTGATCACAGTGGGCGGCATGGCCAAGGGCAGCGGTATGATTCACCCCAACATGGCGACCATGCTGTGTTTCATCACCACCGATCTGGCGATTGAGCAGTCCGCCCTGCAAAAAGCTGTTGCCGAGGCGGCGGGAGCAACGTTCAACATGGTGACGGTGGACGGCGATACCTCCACTAACGATACCATGCTGGTGCTGGCGAACGGTGTGGCGGCAAACGAACCAGTGGCGGCGAACAACGAGGGTTATGCGGCGTTTGTGGCAGCGTTGACGTTTGTGGCGGCACGGCTGGCCAAGCTGATGGCATATGACGGCGAAGGTGCAACCAAGCTGCTGGAATGTGTCGTCTCCGGTGCAGCCACGCTTAAAGATGCGCGGTTGGCGGCCAAGGCGGTGGTTGGCTCCAGCCTGGTCAAGTCGGCATTTTACGGCGAGGACGCTAACTGGGGGCGTATCATCTGCGCGGCGGGTTATTCCGGCGCCGAGTTTGACACGCAGGCGGTCAACCTGCGTCTGGAAAGCGTGGCTGGCGGCATTGATTTGATGCAAAACGGCGCTGGTTTGAAGTTTAACGAGGAACTGGCTGCCAGGATTCTGCAGGAGCGGGAGATAAAAATACTGCTCTCTTTGGGAAACGGCGCGTATACCGCTACGTCCTGGGGCTGCGATTTAAGCCATGAATATGTGAACATCAACGCGGATTATCGCAGCTGATAAACTTTAAACATAATGGGAGAACAGGCAAAATGAACGATTTTTCAGCTATCGACAAGGCGTCGATACTGGTGGAGGCGCTGCCGTACATCAGGAAATTTCACGGCAAAACGGTGGTGATAAAATACGGCGGCAACGCCATGATCAATGAGGAACTTAAAGAAGCCGTGCTGAAAGATGTGGTACTGATGCAGCTGGTCGGTATGCGTCCGGTGGTGGTGCACGGCGGCGGTCCTGATATCAATAGTATGCTTGATAAAATGCAGATACAATCGGAGTTTATCGGCGGTCAGCGCGTAACAGATCCGGCCACTATGCAGGTGGTGGAGATGGTACTGAACGGTAAGGTGAACAGCAGTATCGTCAAATATCTGAACCAGAACGGCGGCTCGGCAGTGGGGCTTTCCGGTGCGGACGCGAACCTGCTGGTCGCCCACAAAAAGCGGGGTGAAGATGACCTTGGCCTGGTAGGCGAGGTGGAAAGCGTCAACGTTAATTTGCTGAATTCGCTGCTGGATCAGGAGTATATACCGGTCATTTCCCCGGTGGCAATTGGCCGTCACGGCGAAAGCTATAATGTTAACGCCGATTTGGCGGCGGGTGCAGTGGCGGCGGCGCTTAAAGCGGAAAAGCTGGTGCTGCTGACTGACGTGGAAGGGCTTTTCCGTGATTATAAGGATAAAAGCTCGCTGATATCCATCCTTCCTGTGCGTCTGGTGGAGGGCTTGAAGAAAGATGGCGTGATTGCAGGGGGTATGCTCCCCAAGATCGACTGCTGTGTTCATGCTGTGCAAAACGGCGTGAACACCGTACATATTCTGGACGGGCGGGTGCTGCACTGCATATTGCTGGAAATTTTTACCCGTGAGGGCATTGGTACCATGGTAGTCAATAAATAAGGAGGGCGTTTGGCATGAACAATGTGGACATCAAAAAAACAGGCGAAAAATACTGCATGAATGTGTTTAACCGCTTGCCCATTGCCATGGTGCGTGGCGAAGGATCATACGTTTTTGACGCCGACGGCAATAAATATCTGGATTTTGTGGCGGGTATCGCCGTGAACGTGCTGGGTCACGCTCATCCGGCTGTGGCGCAGGCCATCAGCGAGCAGGCGCATCAGCTGATACACGCTTCCAATCTCTATTGGCTGGAGCCGCAGGTGCAGCTGGCGCAGCAGTTGGTGGAGAATTCCGATTTCGACAAAGTATTCTTCGGTAACAGCGGTGCGGAGGCTAACGAGGGCGCGGTAAAGCTGGCGCGGCGTTACGCTGTTTATAAGGAACATCCAGAGCGCAAAACCGTCATCACCATGAAAAACTCGTTTCATGGGCGAACGCTGTTGACGTTGACGGCCACCGGGCAGGACAAGATGCATCTGGGCTTTGAGCCTCTGGCTCCCGGGTTCAAATATGCGCAGTATAACAATCTGAACTCTGTGCTGGCGGCTTTGGATGATGAGACCTGCGCTATTATGCTGGAGCCGGTGCAGGGCGAGGGCGGCGTTTATCCCGCAGATAAAGAGTTTTTGCGGGCGCTGCGGCAGCTTTGTGACGAGCGTGATATCCTGCTGATTTATGACGAGGTACAGACGGGCATAGGGCGCACGGGCAAACTGTTCGCTTATCAGAATAGCGGCGTTTGCCCCGATATCATCACGCTGGCAAAAGCGTTGGGCGGAGGTATGCCGTTGGGCGCGTTTATGGCGAAAGACCGGGTGGCGCAGGCGTTCAAGCCGGGCGATCACGGCTCCACTTTCGGCGGCAATCCCGTGGCCTGTGCTGCGGGGCTGGCGGTGCTGCATGAAATGCTGGCCAAAGACGTTCCGGCGCAGGCGGCGGCCACCGGTGCGTATATCAAAGAGCGTTTGAACGAGATGATTGCCAAATATTCCTGCCTGCTGGAGGTGAGGGGCGAAGGGTTGCTGCTTGGCTTGCAGTTATCTATCCCCGGCGCAGATATCGTGAAGAAGTGTCTGGAGCGCGGACTGTTGATCAACTGCACGGCGGGCACAGTGCTGCGTTTTATTCCACCCTTGAATATCAGCCGGAAAGAAGCGGACGAGTTTTTGCAGATATTGACTGACGTGTTAACGGAGGTGTGCGCATGACTGGGTTAAAAAAACTGAGAATTGATTACGCCGGGCGGGATTTCCTCTCGCTGCTTGATTATACCGCCGATGATCTGGCGTATTTTCTGGACGTGGCCGACTATTTGAAAGCTGAGCATAAGGCTGGGCGCGAGACGCCGTACTTAAAGGGAAAAACCATGGGACTGATCTTCGAGAAAAGCTCCACCCGCACCCGCGTTTCGTTTGAAAGCGGCATTTATTATCTGGGCGGTATGGGGCTGTTTCTTTCCTCGCACGATCTGCAGATTGGCCGCGGCGAGCCAATCAAAGACACCGCGCGGGTGCTTTCCCGCTTTCTGAACGGTCTGATGATCCGTACGTTCAGTCATGATATTGTGACAGAGCTGGCGGAGTATGCCGATATCCCCGTCATCAATGGACTGACCGATTTGCTGCATCCCTGCCAGGTGCTGGCCGATCTTCAGACGATACGTGAACATAAAGGGCAACTTGCCGGGCTGAAAATGGCATTTATCGGCGACGGCAACAATATGGCGCACTCGCTGATGAACGGCGGGGCGCGCATGGGGATAAACGTTTGCTGCGCCTGCCCGGAGGGGTATTGGCCCGATGCCAGGGTAGTAGCCGATGCGCAGGCTGCGGCGGCATTATCCGGCGGCAGTGTGACAGTGGTGCAAGACCCGTTGGAGGCTGCGAAAGACGCCGACGTGATTTACACCGATGTTTGGGCGTCGATGGGGCAGGAGGCGGAAAAAGCCGCGCGTGAAACGGTGTTTGGCGGGGTCTATCAGGTGAATGACAAACTGATGGCGGCGGCCAGGCCGGACGCAATGGTCTTGCATTGCCTGCCCGCTCACCGCGGCGAGGAAATTACTGACGGCGTTTTCGAGAGCCATCCGGAGATTTTTGACGAAGCTGAGAACCGTTTATATGCCCAGATGGCTGTCATGGCGCTGTTGCTGGCTGATAAAAAGTAAATATTTTTATGGTCGTGGATAATACGTTTTCACTAAATTTGTGCAGTTTATGTAGTGGGGAATTTTTATCAATATCCGTTCGTGCGGATAAGCAATAAAACACTTGGCAAGCGGCTGAAAATATAGTAAAATATAGGCGAAAAATTGATTAAAAGATTTATATTAATATATATATAGAAAAATTTTAAGGAGCGAAGAACATGACTAACAAGAAAGAAAAAGTTGTTCTGGCATATTCCGGTGGTTTGGATACTTCGATTATTATTCCATGGCTGAAAGAGAATTACGGTTATGACGTTATCGCGATGAGCGCCGACGTGGGGCAGGGCGAGGAACTGGCGCCGCTGAAAGAAAAGGCCATCAAAACGGGCGCGTCCAAACTGTATATCGAGGATCTGCGCGATGAATTTGTGACCGATTACATTTACCCGACAATGAAAGCAGGCGCAGTCTATGAGGGTAAATATCTGCTGGGCACTTCTTTTGCCCGTCCGCTGATTGCCCGCCGTCTGGTGGAGATCGCCCGCAAAGAGGGCGCGGTGGCGATTGCCCACGGCGCCACCGGCAAGGGCAATGACCAGGTGCGTTTTGAGGCTGCCGTGAAAGCCCTGGCGCCCGATCTGAAAATCATTGCCCCGTGGCGCGAGTGGGATATTCAGTCGCGCGATCAGGCGATGGATTATGCCGCCGCTCACAATGTACCGCTGGCCGTTACCAAAAAAACAAGCTATTCGATGGACAGAAACCTCTGGCATTTGAGTCATGAGGGTCTTGATCTGGAAGATCCTGCCAACGAGCCGAAGAACGAGATGTTCCTGATCTGCACTCCGCCGGAGCAGGCGCCTGATACTCCCACTTATGTGGAGATAGAATTCGAGCAGGGTATTCCGGTTCGGGTGGATGGCAAGGAGTTTGCTCCTGCCGCGCTGGTGGATTACCTGAATGATCTGGGCGCGAAAAACGGAGTTGGTATTGTGGATATGGTGGAGAACCGTCTGGTGGGTATGAAATCCCGCGGCGTCTATGAAACTCCCGGCGGTACTATTCTCTATTATGCGCACCAGAAACTGGAGGAACTGTGCCTTGACCGCGTGACCATGCACTATAAGGAGCAGATGGCGCTGCGCTATGCCGAGCTGGTTTATGACGGCGTGTGGTTCTCACCGCTGCGGGAAGCTATGGATGCGTTTGTGGATAGTACGCAGCGTACCGTTACCGGTAAGGTTCGCCTGAAACTCTATAAGGGCAGCGTAACTGCTGCTGGCGCCGAAAGTCCTTATTCTTTGTATAGTGAGGATTTTGCTACCTTTGGCGTGGACGATGTGTATAATCAGGCCGACGGCACCGGGTTTATCAACATTTTTGCGTTGCCGATGCGGGTGCGCGCTATGTTGTTCCCGGCGGACGCCAAGGCCAGATTGACCGGAAGCGAGCCGCAGCCGGTGGCCATTGCCCCTGGCTATGAGGACTAAATAAGAGGATTTAAGCGGGAGGACGCTGCAATGCCGGAGGAAAAGAAGCCGCTGGATTTTGCCACTTGGCTGGCGGCGCTGAAGCAATGCCGGCGCTGCCGCCTGTGCGAAACGCGCACGCAGGCAGTGGCGGGTGAATATCGGGAAAAGCCGATGGTATTCATGCTTGGCGAGGCGCCCGGCGGCCGCGAGGATCAGGAGGGCCGCCCATTCTGCGGGCAGGCCGGTGGTATTCTGGACGATTTTCTGCGGCTGGCCGGCCTGAAGCGCGAGGAGGTATACATCAGCAACGTGGTGAAATGCCGGCCCACTCGCCCCAGCAGCCGCGGTATCTACGGAAGCTATGCCAATCGCAAGCCTGCTCCTGACGAGATAAAAACCTGCTCCCCCTGGCTGGAGCTGGAACTGCGTCTGCTTTCGCCCAAGCTGCTGGTGACGCTGGGCGGTGTGCCCCTAAGCTATGTGATGGGGGAGAGCGCTGCCGTAGGCAGATATCACGGGCAGGCGTTTTACTGGCGCACCCACAACGTCTGGGTATATCCGCTGTATCATCCTGCTGCGCTGATATATGACGCCAGCAAAAAGGCTGCCTATGAGCAGGATGTGCGCAATCTCGGTGAATTCTGCCGGGAACTGACCGCCAACCCGGAAACCTGGCAACAAAAACTGGTAGAGGAGCGCAAGGCTTAAATATGAGTAACGCTATGAAAATTGCCGTATATGCCGGAACATTTGACCCAATAACTTTGGGACACATTGATATTCTGCGCCGTTCGTGCCGCCTGTTTGACAAGCTGATACTGGCGGTGGCGGAGGAGAACTATAAACAGACGCTGTTTTCAGCGGCGGAACGCTGCGAGATAGCTAAAAAGGCCGTGGCTGATCTGCCCAATGTGGAAGTTAAGCCTTTTGGCGGGCTGTTGGTGGAGTTCTGTCGTCAGGAGGGCGCGGTGGCGATTATCCGGGGACTCAGAGCGCTGTCCGATTTCGAGAAAGAATTTCAGATGGCGCTGATGAATAAAAACGTTGCGCCGGAAATCGATTCCGTCTTTTTGATGACGTCGCCTGAATATCAGTTCGTCAGCTCTAGCATCGTCAAGAATTTCAGCGAACTCGGTCAAATCCCTGATGGTATTATTTTGCCCTGTGTGGCTGAGGCTCTGTTGGAAAAATTTCGCTCTGCCAAATAACGGCTTAATTGCAAATTATTGTTGAAAAGCGTTTGTAAATTAGTTATAATAAATACGCGGATGGTGGCTTTTGGGCTGCCGCCGCGTATATTGTTGCTAAGCAAAAAATTTTTACAAATCAGGAGGTCATTATGGCTGGTTTCTTTAAAAAACTGCTGGGCGAAAATTCTGCGCCTGCCCCGGCTGCTGCGCCTGCGGCCAAGCCTCAAACGGCGGCTAAGCATAAGGTTGGCATTACTGATACTACGTTGCGTGATGCGCACCAAAGTCTGCTTGCCACCCGTATGGCGTTGGAGGATATTCTCTCCGTTGCGTCGGATTTGGATAAGGTGGGCTTTCATAGTATGGAAGTTTGGGGCGGCGCTACTTTCGACAGTTGTATGCGTTTTTTGAACGAAGACCCGTGGGAGCGTTTGCGTAAAATCCGCAAGGCCTGCCCCAACACCAAGCTGCAAATGCTGCTGCGCGGCCAGAATTTGCTGGGTTACCGGCATTATTCCGACGATGTGGTTGATCTGTTTGTGAAAAAGTGCATTGAAAATGGTATTGATATTATCCGCATTTTTGATGCGCTGAACGATGTGCGCAACGTGGAAAGCGCTGTGAAAGCTACTAAGAAGTACGGCGGTCACGCCCAGGTGGCGGTATCTTACACCAACAGCCCGGTGCATAACACCGCGCATTTTGTGGATATTGCCAAAAAGCTGAAAGCGATGGGCGCGGATAGTATCTGCATTAAGGACATGAGCGGTCTCATCTATCCTTACGTCGCATATGAACTGGTGAAAGGCATTAAAGAGCAGGTTGGCCTCACTGTGCAGCTGCATTGTCATTACACCACAGGTATGGCGGCAATGAGCTATATGAAAGCGATTGAGGCGGGTTGCGATGTGGTGGACTGCGCGATGAGCCCTCTGGCTATGGGAACTTCCCAGCCGGCGGACGAGGTGATGGTGGCGGTGCTGAAAGGCACTCCCTATGATACAGGCATCAACATTGATAAACTGCTGGCAATTGCGCCTAAAGTCAAGGAGATTCGCACTCATTACAAGGAATATGATATTTCCAATCCCGGCGTAGACCCGACTGTTTTGGCCAGCCAGATCCCCGGCGGCATGATGAGCAACTTTCTCTCGCAGCTTAAGGCGGCCAACGCGCTGGATCGGCTGGACGAGGTAATGGCCGAGGTGCCGCGTGTCCGCAAAGATATGGGTTATCCGCCGCTGGTCACACCCAGCAGTCAGATCGTTGGTTCTCAGGCGTTGATGAATGTGCTTTCCGGCGGGCGCTATAAGATGGTGACCAACGAGGTGAAAGCATACTTCCAGGGGCATTACGGCCAGCCGCCCGCGCCGATGGATGAGAAGATCAAAAAGCAAATCATTGGCGATCTGCCCAGCATTACCCACCGTCCGGCAGACGATCTGCCGCCCTATCTGGAGGACGCTAAAAAGGAGATCGGCGATTTGGCCAAGAACGATGAGGACTTGTTGCTGTACATCATGTTCCCGCAGGTGGCTAAGCCTTTCCTGGAGCAGAAATATAATAAATAATTCTGAGGCGGAAGCAGCAATAGTGCGCCAACTGTGGGCTTGTTATCAGCTTGGCAGGGCTTACGCTATGTTATTGCAGTTTTTTGCTTATATGCTGCGCTTTGGCATTTCTGCCGGTATTAAAAATTAAGCAGGCTTTCAATGGGAAAGCCTGCTTTTTTGTGGAAAATATTGCTAAAAGGGCAGGAAAACCCAGCTGTTTTCTGTAATTATCATAGAGGAAAAAACTATGGTCATAATAAGCAGAGAAGATAATGTAATAGGAGGTTATTATGCGGATAAAGCTCTCCAACCGTTTACAGGCCGTGGCGCGGCAGATACCTGCCGGGCGTAGAGTGGCTGATATCGGTACGGATCATGGCTATCTGCCGGTGTTTCTGGCGGTAAATGATATCTCGCCTCAAATCATCGCCAGTGATCTCGGCAAAGGGCCCCTTGCGCAGGCGGAGCAGCTGGTGGGGCTGCTCTCTTTGGAAAATCAAATCAGCTGCCGGCTGGGCGATGGGCTTTCAGTGCTGGTTCCCGGCGAGGCTGATGTTATCTGTATTGCCGGCATGGGCGGCATGGCGATCACGGAAATCATCGCCGAAGGTATGGTTCAGGCTAAAGCGGCAGGGCGGCTGGTTTTGCAGCCGCAGCGCAATGTTGCCGCTGTGCGGCGTTTCCTTGCCGATAACGGTTTCCGCATTGTGGCCGAAGATTTGGCCGAGGACGACGGCTTCTATTATGAAATTATTGCAGCGGAGCCGGGCGAGATGCAGTTGTCTGATCTGGAAGCGGAGTTCGGTCCTTTGCTGCTTTCCTGTGGTCATCCGCTGCTTGAGGGTTTTTTGAACTTGCGGGAGCGTGATTTGACGCGGCTGCTGGAATCAATGTCTGAAAACAACAGCGCCGGTTCCTGTAAGCGCAAGATGCAGCTGGAGGAGGAGATATCCCGCGTAGCCAAAGTAATTGCCGGGATCAACGCCAAAACTGCCAGGGAGGGCGAATTATAATGCCAAAAATTGCTGAAATATGCGAGGTTTTGCATCACTTTGCTCCGCTTGAGCTGGCGGCAGCGTGGGATAATACCGGTCTGTTGCTGGGTGACGCCGGAGCGAAGTGTTGCGGCGTTATGACGGCGCTGGATTTGTCGGCGGACGTTATCGAACAGGCTCAAGCGAAAGGCTGTAATCTGATACTTACGCATCACCCGTTTATTTTCCATGGGCAGAAGCAGGTGCTGCCCGGTTGTTATGAGGGTGGTATGATAACGGCGTTGATCAAAGCTGATATGGCGGCGATAGCCTGCCACACTAACTGGGATAACGCGCCTGGCGGCATCAACTGGGCCTTGGCTGAGGCGTTGGGGCTTGTTAATGTCGTACCAATCATCGAGCCGGGAGCGGGCGAGGATATTTTGCTGCTGGCAGGTGATTTTCCGCAGGCGCTTTCAGCGCAGAATTTGCTTAAGACGGCGGCGCAGGCTCTGGGTCTGCCAGTTATCCGGGCGTCGGGGTTATGCGCTGATAAAACCTACCGGCGGCTGGCGGTCTGCGGCGGCGCGGGCATGGATCTCTGGCCGCGGGCGCAGGCTGCCGGCTGCGACGCTTTTCTTTCCTCTGATCCCAGGCACCATGAAGGGCTACAGGCGGCGGCAGCCGGGTTTGCCGTGCTGGATGGCACGCATTTTGCCACAGAAATTATAGGTATCCGGCGGCTTGCGCGGCTGCTGCGGCAGCAAATGCCGGGGCTGGCGGTTTATTTTGCCGAAGCGGTGGACAGCTGGCAGTTTTACAGCGTGGACGGCGCCAAAATTTAAGGGGTGGCGAAGATGACAGAACGGAATTGCCGCATTTGTCAGGCGGCGGAATTGGATGTGGCGCAGGTGCTGGCGGCGTTTGAAAAAAAAGGCTACACAGCGCATTATTTTGACACGGGCGCGGCAGCGGCGGCATATCTGGACGCGGCCATCGACAATCAAACGGTGGGCTTCGGCGATTCCCGCACGCTATATAACATCGGCGTTTATAAGAAGCTGGCAGCGCACAATCAGGTGGTTGATCCTATGCACCCAGAGGGTGGTCGTGATTTTTTCGAGATCATTCCTGAAACCCAGCATACGACAGTGTTTTTGACTTCTGTCAATGGGGCGAGCGTAAACGGTGAGTTGGTGAATATCGATGCGATGGGGAACCGCGTGGCTGGAACCGTTTATGGGCATGAAAAGGTATATTTTGTGTTCGATGTGAATAAGCTTTGCCCGGATCTGGAGAGCGCTATCTGGCGCGCCCGGAATATTGCCGCGCCGCAGAACGCTAAGCGTAAGGGCTACAAAACACCCTGCGCGGTGAAAGGCGATCGCTGCTACGATTGCCAAAGCCCGGAGCGTATCTGCAACGCGCTGGTAATCCATCTGCACCGTATGAAGCGTGCCTATGCCGAGGTGGTGCTGATTGGCGAGGAACTGGGTCTTTAAGCAAATTTACATAAGGGCATAAACCGCCAAAAAACCGCCGGATAGCGTTGCTTTCGGGCGGTTTTTTATTGCATAAGCGCCGGAAAAATGCTATAATGAATAGTCAATAAAAATAATGGAGTTTTTATTGATTTTCACCAAAAAAATAAGCTGAGTAAGCTGAATGGACGCGGTGCAGTGACCCAAAAGGCCTGCGCTGAGGAAAGTCCGGGCTTCACAGGGCAGGGTGCCGGCTAACGGCCGGTGAGAGTGATCTTAAGGAAAGTGCCACAGAAATAAACCGCCTAAGCGCGCAAGCGCCGGCAAGGATGGAACGGTGCGGTAAGAGCGCACCAGCGGCCGGGTGACCGGCCGGCTAGGTAAACCCCACCTGAAGCAAGGCCAAATGCAGGCGCATAGGGCTGCCCGTCCTGCCTGCATAAAAGGGCCGCAGGAGGCGGCTGGCAACAGTCGTACCAGATAGATGTCCGTTCACGACAGAACCCGGCTTACAGGCTTGGCTCGGCTTATTGTTTTTGGTGAAGCAACTGAAAAAGGAGAATGGTTATGGAAGCATTGTTTGCTAAACTGCGCGAATATCTGCAAATGGATGATGAGATCCCGTTTGTGGAGTTTTCCGCCTATTACCGCGACGTTCTGGCTGAGTTTATGGCCAACTACAAAGCGTATGACAAAGAGAATCTGATAAAAGCTACGGCGATCACCACTGTGGTGGCGGCCAACGCTATTGATCGCGGCAAGGCCAAGGATATTAACGCAAAAAAATATAAGAAGATGGCTGAGAAGCTTTCTTTCTGGGCGGAGGCAATATCTCTCCGGCTGGAAAAGGAATACGGCCTTTCCAAGAATGATGTTGATAAAGAGATTGACGCGCTTTTGGCCGACGTTTAAGCGGCGGCATATTCTGCAATAAGGGAGCCTGCTTATGCGTTTGCGACATGTTCCCGGCAGCCGGGAAAAATTAGAGAATGCACCCAATATGGTGCTTAAACCGGAGACTGCGCCTGTCGGAGGCTGGCAGGAGCTTTTTGCCGCTCGGGGCTCGGCGGGGGATAAGCTTTGTTTGGAGATTGGCTGCGGCCGGGGGCGCTTTTGCAATGATTTGGCGCGGCAAAACCCGCAGCTTAATATTATTGGTCTGGAGTTGCATGAAGACGTGCTTGCCCGCGCTCTTGAGAAGTTAGAGGAGGAAGATGTTGCCCTGGTCTCCAATCTGGCGCTGCTCTGGCAGGACGCGTCCAAAATTGTGGACAGCTTTGCCAGGGGTGAGGTAAACCGTATCTATCTGAACTTCTCAGATCCCTGGCCCAAGAAGAAACATGCCAAACGTCGGCTGACGTCAGCGGGTTTTTTGGCTGTATACGCTAAAATACTTGCGGCGGACGGTGAACTTTGGCTGAAGACGGACAACCGGGAGCTTTTTGAATGGTCAGCCGATCAGCTTCTGCAAGCGGGCTGGCGGCTGCACGATATTGACTATAACTATCCGCCTAAGGCAGCGGCGGAGGACGAGATTACCGAATATGAAAGCCGCTTTCGGGCGCTGGGTCAGCCGATTTTTCGTTTGTGCGCCAGTTGCCCGGCGGCAAATACTGCTTTTGAGGTGAAATCAATGCGATATATCAGCACCAGAGGAAACACTCAGGGGGTGACGGCGGCCGAGGCAATACGCCTGGGTATGGTGCCGGGCGGCGGGCTTTTTGTTCCGGAGCAGCAGCCGCGTTTTCCATACAGCTGGGCGGAGCTTTGCGCCATGAGCTATCAGACGCTGGCCGAAAAAGTTTTGGGTCTGTTTCTGACCGATTATACGGAGGACACGTTGCATGAAATTGTAGCGGCGGCTTACGGCGATAATTTTGCCGACGCGAAAATCGCGCCGCTTAAAAAACTCTCCGGTGGCGTGCATATTTTGGAGCTTTGGCACGGTCCTACGGCGGCGTTTAAGGATATGGCTCTGCAAATTCTGCCCCGGCTGCTTACCGAGGCCGGGCGCATTTCCGGCGAGGATAAGGAAGTGGATATTTTGGTCGCCACGTCCGGCGACACGGGGAAAGCCGCGCTGGAAGGCTTTAAAAACGTGCCGGGCGTAAAAATAATCTGCTTCTATCCCGCGGGCGGGGTCAGCCGGACGCAATACCTGCAAATGGCCACTACCGACGGCGATAACACGTACGTTTGCGCTGTCCGCGGTAATTTTGACGACTGCCAGACGGGCGTTAAGCGTATTTTCGGCGATGAAGCGCTGGCAAAAAAACTTGTATCGGCGGGCAAGTGCTTTTCCTCCGCCAATTCCATTAACTGGGGGCGGCTGTGCCCGCAGATCGTTTATTATTTTTGGAGCTATGCGGAGATGCTGCGGCAGGGGAGTGTGAAGCCCGGCGAGGCGTTCAACGTGGCGGTGCCCACCGGTAATTTCGGCAACATTCTGGCCGCTTATTATGCGCGGGAGATGGGGCTGCCGATCAAGCATCTCGTCTGTGCCAGCAACAGCAACAGGGTGCTGGCCGACGCGCTCGCTACCGGCGTTTATGATAAGCGGCGCGAGTTTGTGAAAACCACCAGCCCCAGTATGGATATACTGATCAGCAGTAATTTTGAGCGTTTCTATTATGCGATGTGCGGCGGCGATGCCGAAAAGGTGCGGGCTGCTTACGCAGCGCTGGACAAAGACGGCGTGTTCACGGCAGACGAAGACGCCGTGCAGAACTGGCGGAAGGTTATTTCCGGCGGCTATGCAGCGGAAGAACAGGTGGCGGCGACTATCCGGCATTATCTGACCGAGAAAAATTATGCGCTTGACCCGCATACTGCCGTGGCGGCGCACGTTTATGCGGCATATGCCGAGCAAAGCGGCGATGCTGCACCAGTGGTTATTGCCGCCACGGCCAGTCCATTTAAATTCGGGCGGGCGGTGCTGGCGGCGCTGGGTGAGGATATCGCTGCGGACGCGGCGGAGGACGAGGTGCTGCGGCGGCTGGCGAACAAAATCGGCCGTCCGGCGCATCGCGCTCTGGTCGGCTTGGAGCAGAAACCGGTGCTGCATAATACCGAAGTTGAGCCTGCGGATATGCCGAAGCTGGTAGCTGATATTTTGCAGCTTTAGGGCTGTTGGTATAGGTTGAAAAAGTTGTTACAGGGGGATTTGGGCGATGAAGAAGGTTTTGATTATCATGGGCAGCGATTCCGACCTGCCCGTTATGCAGGAGACGGCCAAGCTGCTGGATGAGCTGTCGGTTTCGTATGAAGTGCGGATATCCTCCGCCCACCGCGCGCCAGATAAGACGGCAAAGCTGGCGGCGGGGGCGGCGGCAGCTGGGTTTGGCGTGATTATCGCGGGCGCTGGCGGCGCGGCGCATTTGGCCGGCGTTATTGCGGCGGAAACGACGCTTCCCGTTATCGCGGTGCCGATCCAGTCCGGGGCTCTCTCCGGTCTGGACGCATTGTTGGCCATGGTGCAGATGCCCTCGGGAATACCTGTGGCCACGGTGGCTATCAATGGCGCGCGGAATGCCGGCATTTTGGCAGCGCAGATGCTGGCGTTGTCTGATGATAAGCTGGCGGCAAAGCTGGTCGATTTCAAGGCAGGCCTGCTTGCCGGTGTGGAGGCCAAGGACGCCAAACTGCAAAAGCTGGGTGTCGCCGGGTATATGGCGCAAAAATAGGATTAGGGATAAATGCAGAAAGACTGGGGGGCGGCGCTGTGATATCACGATACAGTCTGCCGGAAATGGAAAAAATATGGTCGGACGAGAACCGCTTGCAGCAAATGTTGCAGGTGGAGCTTTACGCCTGCGAGGCAATGAAGGATTCCGGCAAATTGGATACGGAAAGCTATGAGGAAATAGTCAAGCGCGCCGGCGTGGACGTGCGGCGGGTTAAGGAGATTGAGGCTGTCACCAAGCATGATGTGGCTGCGTTTCTGGACGCCGTGACCGAACAGGTGGGCCCGGAAAACGCCAAGAAGCTGCATTGGGGCATGACCTCTTCCGACATTGTGGATACTGCGATGGCGGTGCAGATGACGCAGGCAGTGGATTTGATCACCGGAAAGCTGTATCAGCTGCGCGACATTGTGGCCGAGCTGGCCAAGAAGCACAAATACACGCTGATGGTGGCGCGTACCCATGGCATACAGGCCGAGCCGATGAGCTTCGGCATGAAGATGGTGGTGTGGGTGACGGAGCTTGACCGCACGATCAACCGTATGCAGCAGGCGCGGAACGTGATCGCCGTGGGTAAAATCTCTGGCGTGACGGGTTTATATGCCCATATCGAACCGTTTGTGGAGGAGCACGTCTGCCGCCGGCTGGATTTGAAGCAGGCCACGGCCAGCTCGCAGATATTGCAGCGTGACCGTCATGCCGAATTAATGCTGGCGCTGGCTCTTTTGGGCTCCACGCTGGACAAATTCGCGGTGGAAATACGCACGTTGGAGCGCACAGAGATCAAGGAGATCAGCGAGCCGCTGGAGCCGGGCATGATCGGCGCCAGCGCTATGCCGCATAAGATAAACCCGGTAAAAGCGGAGCACGTCAGCGGCCTGGCGAGGATACTGCGCGCCAACGCGATGGCCGCACTGGAAAACGTGGCGCTTTGGGATGAAAGGGATCTGACCCATTCCCCAACGGAACTTGTGATCATTCAGGACAGTTGTCTGCTGGCCGATTTTATGTTACAGCAAATGATTGATACCTTGACCACCATGAGCGTTAACCACGAGCAAATGGAGGCCAATCTTGATTTGACGCGGGGGCTGATTTTCTCGCAGCGGATACTGATGACTCTGCTGGAGAGAGGCGTGCCGCGCAAGCAGGCTTATGCTATGGTGCAGCGGAACGCGATGCGCTCTTATAATGAACGCACCGATTTTGCCTATGAGCTTTTGCAGGACGCAGAAATTATGACGTTTATCGCGCCGGACGAGCTTGATGATTTGTTCGATTATGAGTATTTTCTGCGGAACATTGATTACGTATATAAGCGAGCCGGAATTTTTTAAGGAGTTGAGGCTTTATGAGCAGGGAGTGCATAGCCTTCGATGACAAGTATCCTGGGGACGAATTGCATGAGGAATGCGGCGTCTTTGGGATATACGACGCGACAGGCGAGACGAATGTGGTGCAGAAAACATATATGGCGCTTTACGCGTTGCAGCACCGTGGGCAGGAAAGCTGCGGCATTGCCGTGCTGGATAATGGTGCGGTTTCGCTGCACAAGGATTTGGGGCTGGTACCGGATGTTTTTACTAAAGAAAATCTGGCGGAGCTGGGCAGCGGTCAAATTGCCATTGGCCACACGCGCTATTCCACCACCGGTCAGCCTTACCGCTTTAACGCCCAGCCGATATTTTTGCGGCATTACAAGGGGTTGTTGACGCTGGCGCATAACGGCAATCTGGTGAACACGCCAGAGCTGAAACAGAAGCTGGAGAGCAAGGGCGTTACTTTCTCCGCCACCAGCGATACTGAGGTTATTGCCTCCGTGATCATTGAGGAGTGGCTGCAAACCGAGACGCTGGAAGAAGCGATGGAAATTGCCATGTTTCGCCTGAAAGGCGCTTATTCGCTGGCGCTGGCCTGCGGCAACAAGCTGCTGGCTGTACGGGATCCGCACGGTTTCCGTCCGCTGTGTCTTGGTAAGCTGGGTAATGCGTGGTTGGTGGCTTCAGAATCCTGTGCTCTTGAGTGTATTGGCGCCGAGTTTGTGCGCGATATCCGCCCCGGTGAAATTGTCGTAATTGATGAAAACGGCCTCCGGAGCATTACCACTCATTGTGATAAGCACCCTGGCGGCATCTGCATATTTGAGTATTGCTATTTTGCCCGCCCGGATTCGACGATCGAGGGCGTATCGGTGCACCGGGCGCGGATCAGAGCCGGCAAGCTGCTGGCGCGCGATTATCCGGTAGAAGCCGACGTGGTGGTCGGTGTGCCGGACAGCGGTCTGGACGTTGCATTAGGGTATGCCCAGGAATCCGGCATACCCTATGGCGTGGGTTTCATCAAGAATCGCTACATTGCGCGCACGTTTATTCAGCCATCGCAGGGGCAGCGGGAGAATTCTGTCAAAATTAAGCTGAACGCTCTGCGTGAGACGGTGGCAGGCAAACGCGTGATTATGGTGGATGATTCCATTGTGCGCGGCACCACCAGCAAGCGTATTGTGGAGATACTGCGTGACGCGGGGGCGGTGGAAGTGCACGCCCGTATCGGCTCGCCGCCGTTTAAGTACAGCTGCTATTTTGGAACGGACGTAGATACGCCGGAAAATCTTATTGCCAACCAAAAGACGCTTGAGGAGATCGCGCGTGACATTAATGTGGATAGTCTTGGCTATCTGAAAGCCGAGCATTTCCCGGAGATGATCAAGGAATGCTCCTATAAATACTGCGAGGGATGCTTTACCGGAAAATATCCTCTTGCCGTGCCGAAGCAACACAGCAAAAATCAGGAACGTTTCAAGTTTAATATTACCGAATAAATAGCGGAAAGGGAGGTCTAACTATGGCAATATCCTATAAAGACGCCGGCGTGGACATCGACGCGGGTAATCTGGCGGTGCAGAAGATGAAAAGCTTTGTGCAGAGCACATACCGCTCAGAGGTTCTGACTGATTTGGGCAGCTTTGCGGGGCTTTTTCAGCTGAACGTGCAGAAATACCGCGAGCCGGTGCTGCTTTCCGGCACCGACGGCGTGGGAACAAAACTGCGTGTCGCTCAGATGCTGGACAAGCACGATACCATTGGCATTGACGCGGTGGCCATGTGCGTGAACGACATTCTGGTGCAGGGGGCAGAACCGTTGTTCTTCCTCGATTATATTGCCGTTGGCAAGCTTAACCCTGACCGTGTGGCCGCTATCGTCAAAGGCGTGGCTGAGGGATGCAGGCAGAGTAATTGTTCGCTGATTGGCGGCGAGACAGCGGAAATGCCGGGTTTCTACCCCGATGAGGATTATGATATTGCGGGTTTTGCCGTTGGTGTGGCGGATAAGAGCAAAATTCTTACCGGCGATAAAGTGGCAAACGGCGATGTGCTGATTGGTCTTCCCTCCACCGGTTTGCATAGCAACGGTTTTTCACTGGCGCGGCGGGTGTTGCTGCCAAACGACATGGCGGCGGAACAGTATGATGAGATCTTAGGCCAGACGATTGGCGAGGCAATGCTGACTCCCACGCGAATTTACGTGAAAGATATTCTGCCGCTTTTGGATAGTGTCGATATTCATGGTATGTGTCATATCACTGGCGGCGGGCTTTTGGAAAACCTGCCCCGCGTATATAGCGGGGAACTTTGCGCCGAAATTGACAGCATGTCTTGGCAGCGCCCGCCAATTTTCGATTTAATCCAGCAGCGCGGCGATATTCCGGACGCCGAGATGTACCGCGTTTTCAACATGGGTATCGGTTATGTGATCATCGTATCTGAGGCAGAGGTGGACAAGGTGTTGTCTGCCTGCCCGGATGGCTGTGTTATCGGCCATATGACAGAGCGTGGGTCGGATACCCCGGGCGTGGTTATTAAATAGGTTGGAGGTCTTTATGCAGAAATTAAAAATCGGTGTGCTGGCCTCCGGCAGCGGCAGCAATTTGCAGGCGATTATTGACGAGGCCACGGCAGGTACGCTTCCGGCAGAGGTAGTGATGGTAATATCCGATAAGGCGGACGCCTATGCATTGGCGCGGGCGGACGCAGCAGGTATCACGACAGCATGGGTGAACCCAAAGGATTTTGCCAGCCGCGAAGAATACGATGCAAAAATCGTTAAGCTGCTGCATCTGGCAGAAGCCGATACGGTGGCTCTGGCGGGGTATCTGCGCATCGTAACTCCGGTACTGCTTAACGCTTTTCCGGGGCGCGTGCTGAATATTCACCCGGCGTTGCTGCCCGCTTTCCCGGGGCTGCACGCTCAGCGTCAGGCGTGGGAATACGGTGTGAAAGTGGCGGGGTGCACAGTGCATTTTGTGGATGAAGGTCTGGACAGCGGTCCTATCATATTGCAGGCTCCGGTACCGGTGCTGGAAGATGATGACGCCGGCACTTTGGCCGCCCGCATTCTGGAGCAGGAGCATATCATCTATCCTTTGGCTCTTAAGCTGCTGGCCGAGGGCAAACTTATGGTTGAGGGGCGGCGTGTGCGCATTGCCGATTAAAAATATAAACGAATTTGGCGAGGAGGAAAATTTTATGACTTCCAGACGAGCAATTATCAGCGTCTCTGATAAAACCGGCGTGTTGGAATTTGCCCAGGCGCTGGTGGATTTGGATTTTGAAATCGTATCGACGGGCGGAACTTATAACGCCATTCACGCGGCGGGGATACCTGTCACTTATGTTAGCGATGTGACGGGATTTCCGGAGATTTTGGACGGGCGTGTGAAAACTCTGAATCCCTATATCCACGGCGGCATTCTGGCGAAGCGCACGCCGGATCATCTGGCGCAGCTTACCGAGCATAACATCACTCCGGTCGATCTGGTAGCTGTCAATCTGTATCCTTTCCGCCAGACGGTATCCAAGCCGGACGTAACGCTGGCTGAAGCGATTGAGAATATCGATATCGGCGGCCCTTCGATGGTGCGCGCGGCGGCTAAGAACAACAAATATGTCGCCATTGTCACCGACCCGGCCAGGTATCCTGAGGTGATTGAACGTCTGAAGAACGATACGCTGGACGAAGCATACCGGCTGGAGTTGGCAGCGGCGGCGTTTCGTCACACAGCGGAATATGACACGTTCATTTCCACCTATCTGCAAAATATCACCGGCACGGCGGAGAAATTTCCGCAGAACCTGCTGCTGCTGGGCGAGAAAAAGTCTGAACTGCGCTACGGTGAAAACTCGCAGCAACAGGCTGTGTTATACGCCCGCTTTGGCGATGACGCGGACGGCGTGGGCGCGGCCAGGCAGCTGGCTGGCCAGCCGCTTTCTTATAACAACACGCTGGATCTGGACGCGGCGCTGGAGCTGGTGCGTGAGTTTGACCGCCCGGCGGCCACCATTATCAAGCATACCAACCCTTGCGGCCTGGCGCTGTCTGATACGCTGGCCGATGCGTATAACCGGGCTTATCAGGGCGATACGCTGGCGGCCTATGGCGGCATTGTGGCGGTAAACCGCCCGGTTGACGCGGCAACTGCCCGCGAGATGACGGCCACTTTCCTGGAGGCGGTGATTGCTCCCGGTTTCGAGCCGGAAGCTCTGGAGATTCTCCGAACTAAGCCGAACCTGCGGCTGCTGGCGGTGGGTGATGGTCAAAAGTTGGCCGCGCCGCATCCCAGGGTCAATTTCTATCAGGTGCATAACGGCATTTTATTGCAGGATAATGATATGACCAGTCCAGCAGAAGAAGAATTCCGAGTGGTAAGCCGCCGTCAGCCGACCGAGGCAGAAATAGCGCAGATGCGCTTTGCCATGACGGTGGCCAAGCACGTGAAATCTAACGCGGTTGTGTTGGCCAATGATTATCAGGTGGTTGGCGTCGGCGCCGGGCAGATGAGCCGCATTACTTCGATTGAAATGGCGTTTAAGGTAGCTGAGCAGCGTACTTTCGGCGCAGTGCTGGCCTCCGATGCGTTTTTCACTTTCCGTGACGTGGTGGATGCCTGTGCCAAACGGGGTGTTTCGGCCATTGTACAGCCGGGTGGCTCGATTTATGACGCTAATTCTATTGCGGCGGCGGACGAGGCGGGTATTGCGATGGTGTTTACCGGCGTACGCCATTTCCATTATTAATAACGAGGTGACACAATGAAAATTTTAGTGGTGGGCGGCGGCGGGCGCGAGCACGCTATCGTCTGGAAGCTGGCGCAAAGCCCGCTGGCTGATGAAATTTACTGCGCGCCCGGCAATGCCGGTATTGCCCATCTGGCCGATTGCGTGAATATCCCGGCGGAAGATGTTGACGCTCTGCTGGATTTTGCACAGGCGGAGAATATTGATTTGACGGTGGTGGGGCCGGAGGCTCCCCTCTCGCTTGGCATTGTGGATAAATTTATGGCGGCGGGGCTTAGAATTTTCGGCCCCAGCCAAAGCGCGGCGCTGATCGAGGGCAGCAAGGAGCTGGCCAAGCAGATCATGGCAAAATATGGCATACCCACGGCCAAATACATGAGCTTCACCGATAAGGCGCAGGCGTTGGCCTATGTTCGTGAGCAGGGCGCGCCTATCGTGGTGAAAGCCGACGGTCTGGCTGCGGGTAAAGGTGTGGTGGTGGCCGAGACGGTAGCCGAGGCGGAGCAAGCAGTGGAGGATATGCTGGGCGGCGCTTTCGGCGCGGCTGGTGCGAAAGTGGTCATCGAGGAATTTCTCAAAGGCGAGGAGGTTAGTGTTCTCGCTTTCACTGACGGCCATACAGTGCTGCCGATGGTTTCGGCACAGGATCATAAACGCGTTTTCGACGGTGATAAAGGTCCAAACACCGGCGGTATGGGCGCTTATTCGCCCGCTCCGGTTTATACGCCTGAGATGGCGGAGCAGGTTCTGCATGACGTATTGCAGCCCGCGGTGGACGGTATGCGCGCCGAGGGCAGACTCTATAAGGGGGTGCTTTACGCTGGATTGATGGTGACGCCAGAGGGTGTTAAAGTGCTGGAATTTAACGCCCGTTTTGGCGACCCGGAAACGCAGGCGGTGTTGATGCGGCTGAAATCCGATTTAGTTGAGATTATGCTGGCAGTCATTGACGGTACTTTGCAGGAAAAGCAGCTGGAATGGTATGATGATGCTGCGGTCTGCGTGGTAATTGCTTCGGACGGCTATCCTGGTCACTACGCCAAAGGTCAGCCGATCAGCGGGTTGGACGATGATATGCCAGACACATACGTTTTCCATGCCGGAACGGCTTACGCCGGTCAGCATATCGTGGCTAACGGTGGCCGGGTGCTGGGCGTGACGGCGCGTGGCGCGGATATTCGTCAGGCGATCGAGCGTGTGTATTTGAGGGCGGATGAGATTTATTATGATGGCTGCTTCTGCCGCCGCGATATCGGCCACCGGGCGCTGGACAGGGAGAATAAATAACACCGCGTTGATAAAAACTTTAGCAGGGAGGGATTTTCGATGTCTGTTTATGACCGCAAGGTTCTGCACAAGATGAGTTACGGACTGTATGTGGTGACTACAGAATTTGAGGGTAAAATCAACGGTCAGATCGCCGACGCCGTGATGCAGATTAACGCCGCGCCCCGACAGACGGTGGCGCTCAGCCTGAACAATGATAATTATACCACTGAGTTGGTGAAGCAATCCGGTAAACTGGCGGTTTCTATTCTCTCGCAGAATTACGACCCGGCGCTTATTGCCAATTTTGGTCTGCAAAGCGGACGGACGGCGGATAAATTCGCTGTGTTTCCACCGAAGTTCACGGCGGCGGGGCTGCCTTATTATGAGGGATCAGGTTTCTGCGGCTGGGTGGCCGGCTCTGTTATCGAACAGATGACGGTGGGCAGTCATACGATATTTGTGATCGAGGCGGAGGAAGGTATGCCTTGCAGTGATACCCAGCCATTGCTTTACGCTGATTATCTGGCGAAGAAAACGCGCCCGGCAGCTCAAACTGCACCTGCTTTGGTGGGTGATACTCCTCGCTGGCGCTGCAAGATGTGCGGCTACATCTATGAGGGTGAGCTGCCGCCGGATTACCGCTGCCCGATCTGCGGCGTAGGCGCGGATATGTTCGAGCGCGTGTAATGATATTTGTTTATATGGTGGAGTGCGCCGACGGCACGCTTTATACCGGAATAGCCAAAGATCCGGAGGCGCGTGAGGCTATGCATAACGCCGGACGGGGTGCTAAATATACCCGCTCGCGTTTGCCGGTGCGTATGGTCTGGCAGCAGCAGTTTGCCAGCGAGCATTTGGCGCGGCGGGCAGAGGTGCTGATTAAACAACTTTCACGTCAGGAAAAGCTGCGGTTGGCGGCGGGCGAGGTTGTGCTTTGTGACGTCTGCCCCCGGCTGTTCAGCGGTGATTAAGGAGGCGTTAATATGTTAGTTAAGCCAAACAAAGAACGCGTTGCCTACCTGGATAATTCTTTTGAGGCGGATTTGCTGCGGCAGGCATTGCAGCAGGAGGGAATCCCGGCTTTGATTCAGTCGAACGAGTCCAATGCGTACGGCGATCTGTTTCAAAGTCAGCATGGCTGGGGGGCGGTTTATGCTGATCTGGCGCAGCATGAGAAGATCCAAGCCCTGCTTCAGGAGATACGCTCTGCTGCGGCGGCTGAGCAGGCGCAGCAGGAGTAAGGGGGGGCCGGTTATGGCTTTCACTCAGGAATTTATTGACGATATGATGCGTCGGGCATTACAGGAAGCGGCGACGGGTGCAGCAGCAGGCGAAGGCGGTCCGTTTGGCGCCGTAGTGGTGGACGCGGCGGGCAACGTGCTGGCAGAGGCGCATAACCGGGTACTGGTCGGGCATGACGCGACTGCGCATGCTGAGGTCATGGCAATCCGCAGGGCGGGGGAAAAGCTTGGTACTCACGATTTGGCCGGATGCACGTTGTTTTCTTCTTGCGAGCCATGCCCGATGTGTCTTGCCGCTATCATCTGGGCAAATATCAAGCAGGTGTATTTCGGCGGCACCAGAGCGGACGCGGCGGCGATTGGCTTCCGCGACGCGGCAATTTATGACTATCTGTCGGGTGATAATATGCTGGGGCTTCAGGCTACGGCGCTCTCTGGCGACGACTGCCGGCGCCTGTTTGCGGAGTATCGCAAAGCGCAGGGCGAAATGTATTAAGAAGTAGAAGGCTGCGGCAGACCACAACAAAGGGAGGGGTTTTTGATGTTAGTATTGACGGAAAAGAAACATGGTGTGGGCTGGTTGACGCTAAATCGGCCGGAGGCGCTGAACAGTCTGACGGCAGAGCTGGCGGCGGATATCGTCGCGTCGGTAGATGCGCTTGCTGCCGACCCGGAGGTGCGGGTACTGGTGGTTAGTGGTGCCGGGCGCGCTTTCTGCGCGGGTGGCGATTTGAGTTCGCTTAAGGCTTTGACGGACGAAAAGGCCGCGGCTGATTTTGTTAAGGGCTGCGGCAAAACCAGCGCTGCCTTTTATAACTGTCCGAAGCCGGTTATTGCGATGGTAAACGGAGTGGCGGCGGGCGCTGGTTTTAATCTGGCGCTGGCTTGTGACATGGTGTTTGCCGCTTCGGGCGTTAAGTTCATTCAGAGCTTCAGCAATATCGGTTTGGCGCCGGACTGCGGCGGCCATTATTTGCTGCCCCGTGCGGTTGGTTGCTGGCGTGCCAGGCAGCTGATGTTTGAGGCCTCGCCAATCACTGCAGAGCAGGGTAAGGAGGCCGGTTTTGTAAACGCGGTTTATCCGGCTGAGGAACTGGCGGACAAAACGGCGGAATATGCTGAGAATCTGGCCAAACGTGCGCCGTTGGCATTGGCTGGTTGCAAGCGGCTGTTGAATGAGGGGGAGAATTACAGCCTGGCGGAAATGTTGGCCGCGGAAGCGGAGCTGCAAGGCAAGCTGGTGGTCAGCGCGGACTGCAAGGAGGGTCTTGCTGCCTTTGCTGAGAAGCGTCCGGCTAAATTTCAGGGCAAATAAACCCTGCCAAAGATAATAGGAAAAGCGGCGTCCGGTTTAATCCGGCGCCGCTTTGCTGCGTTTATATGACGTTTAAGCAGGCATCACCAGCAGGTTGTTCGCCGTTAAGGCCGCCACGCTCCATTCGTTCAGCAGGCTGTTAATAAGCGGGGTTTTGGTAGTGATAATATAGCCGCCGGTGTTGTCGGAGGATATGCTCTCAACGTCGTCAAATTCCTGAGCTGTGTCGTCTGTCCAATAGATACGCCAGACGCTGGCAGTATCTTCCGGGTCAGCATATTCCAGCATACCCTGCTCATGCAGCGCGGCAATATACTCCTCCAGCACCCAGCCGTTATCGCGAATGATCAGTGAGTGTGGCAGGCCGACATAGCGGTAATGCCACGGCTCGTAGGCGATGGCGGTGAGATCGGTCTTTGCTTCGTCATAGCGCAGGATAAAGCCGAAATCCCAGCAATGTTCCAGCAGCCATTTGCCTTGCGTGGTGTCGCGGAAAGAATCAGATAAAGCCCCATTAGTGGTGAGATCAATGGCCAGTCCAGTCTGATGCTCGCTGGTACCGGGCAGCGCTGTGTATTGCAACGTATTGCGATAGGCCGTCATATAACTTTGCCCGGCGCGCTGTCGGCTGGCCACCTTACTGGAAAACAGCCGGCTCTGGTAGGCATAGGTTCGGAAAGCGGAAAGCGAATAAAGCGGGCGGGAGCTTTCCGCTTTATAGGCCGCGATCATGTCGGTGTAGGCTGTCGCCGCCGGCTCACGCAGCAACATATGACTCTTTTTAGATGGAGCCTTACGAGCAGTGTCCACCAAATCCTCTGGCTGATAGGCGCGGTCGATGCGGTGTATACCGTTGACCAGCAGCAGCAGCTCGTTGTCTGCCGACGTGTCAAATGCCAGCGCCGGGTGGGGGAAGATGAACAGCAGCCCGGTCAGCAGACATAAAGCAGCCGCCAAATTTTTCCAGTTTATTAAAAGCATAAAACTGCTCCTTTGGCTAAAAATACGCAAAACTACCGCAGCGCAGAACCTGTCGGAAAGTGTCTTGCGGAGTATATTATAGTAGAAAAAAAAGGCTTTGTCAAATGTGGGCGGCAAATATGGCTTGTCAAACATTGGTGGATTTGCTAGAATAGGCATAAGAGAATAAGCTTGGGGCAGAATTTAGGCCGAGATGAATTTTGCGAGGTATGTACGTATGAAAGAGAAGAATGGGGCGCTGTGCGGCGTGGTACTGGCAGCGGGTGCGGGCAGTCGCCTGGGCTATCCCAACAAGCTGGGCGGCAAGCCAATGGTACGGGCAGCGGGGCGGCCGCTGGTTGACCATGCGCTGATTAAACTGGCGGCGGCAGGGCTCTCGGATGTGGCGCTGGTGGTGAATCCGGCCAATCGTCTGGTCATCGAGGCGCATGTGGCAGATGGACGCGCTTTTGGTCTGCGTGTTACCTATGTAGTGCAGCATGAACCGCTTGGTATTGCTCATGCTCTTTCGCTTTGCGAGGATTTTGCGGCAGGGCGGCACGTTCTGCTGTTGCTGGTGGATAATCTTTTCCAGGCGGATATCAGAAGAGCGGTAGCTGCGTACACGGTGCAGGCGCAGATGGATACTGATCAGGCAGAAATATTCCTTGTTCGAGTGCCTAACCCACAGGATTACGGCGTGGCTGTGCTCGCCGGGGAAAATATTGCCGCGCTGGTGGAAAAGCCTTCGTCCTTTATCAGTGATTTGGCGGTCATCGGACTGTATCTTTATCCGCCCGAGGCTTTTGGGCTAATACCAGCGCTTTCACCCTCTGCCCGGGGCGAGTTGGAGATAACTGATTTGAACAGTTTGTTTTTGCAGAAAGGCCGGCTATCCTATCAGAAACTTTCCGGATGGTGGCTTGACGTCGGTACGGAGGAGAGGCTGGCACAGGCCGAACGGTTGTTGGCGGAACAAGGCTTGCTATAAGAGATTCTGTTGCGGGTTTATGATAAAACCTCTTCATGTCATGAACTGCGCAAATTGCGATAAAAGCATTATTCGAGTCCTTCCGGATGAGTTTTGAGCAAAAAAGAAAACCCCTGCGCTTAGATGGGTGCTCGTAAGACAGTAATTCTAAAAAATTACTATTTTACGGCATCTGTCTGACAGGGTTGGAAACAACAATGAAAAGAACGATGTCGAGTCGAAAGACCGGCATCGTTCTTTTTTACCAACAAAACATAAAATTACGGAGGTATTTAACATGAAACACCTGTTATCTTGTGAGTTTAACCTTGATACTGCTTGTGTAGAGCTTTGCTTTTCGGACGGCAGCATGGTTTCCATTGATACTATCGCTGTGGAAAATGAGGTGGTGAACAATATGTATCAACAGTCGGAACTCGACTACCTAATCTATAATGACCCTGCTGCATATGCTGATTTAATCCTTAACGGCGATCCTGCTGTCTATCTCAAGACAGTTACGGAATACCAACGCCTTGATTGATTGTTGATAACCAGCAAGAGCTGCCCTACCATTCAGCGGGGCAGCTCTTGTTTGACCATAATGGTGTCCATAAAAAAGTTACGCTTTACTCTGGTGAACCTGAAAACCAATCTTGAAAAATATGGTGTCTTCTTGTATAATAATGTGTGTACACACAAGGGTAGAGTTAAGTAGACAGACGAAGACGAAAATTATAACATAGCCGACTTATGATTATCGAGGAGAACAGTATGGGATTGTTTGATTTATTCAAGAAAAAAGAAAAGGCTGCACAAGCAACACAGACCAAAAAACATGAAGGCACAATACCCCAAACGAAAAAGGGGGATTACCAACCAGAAGAATATTACACGGATGTTGTAGCAGAAGGTACTGCCTTCGAAAAGAGAGTGATATCCTTTGAAGAACGAAAGAAAACAGCAATCCCCTCTGCCAGAGGGCTCTATCCGGCAGAAATTCTGCTGTTGGAGTACTGTTCTAAAGGTGCTTATCCTGGCCCCAAAAACGGATATCCAGGATTCTGGTGGTTCGAATATGGTATCCGTAATGTGGATGTAGTCCTTAAAAATTTGGAAGAACGTGGCTATATTGCGTTTGCTTCTGCCAAAGAATCCGTAAATGATTTAACAGTTTCTCAGCTGAAAGAACTGCTTATGAAGCATGGAGAGTCTACCACTGGAAAGAAAGCGGAGTTGGTAGCTCGTGTATCTGACACAATATCGGAAGAAACGCTACTTTCAGCAGGTGTTCGGCCAAAATACAGATTGACAGAAACTGGAGCACAGGAATTAAGTGAAAACGCATATGTTCCCTATATGCATAAAGCTCCTAATAAAACAACCGAAGATACTCGATTCGGATTGACATTTAATGTTTGGAGTATTAATAAACTTCTTGGTTCTGGCGATAAGTCTAATTGGAAAAAAATCGTAGATGAGCAAGAACACAAAATAAACAAAGAAATAGCAGACAGAAATGATGCTTTTATGAAGGATTTGAAAAAGATTGATCCGGAGGGATACAGGGTATTAAAAACTCAAGATCAACAGATTGAGGCTGTCCAAAAAGCAAAAGAAAAATTCAATGAAGATAGAGATATAGATACATATATTGCTTTTTGGGAAACCCTTTGGAAAAACGGTGGACTAAAATTCGAGGGTGCAGGCTGGCACTTTGAATTGCCGGATTTATATATTAAATCTAAGAGGTATGATGATGCTCTTGCCTTTGTGACAAAGCTAAAGAAACAGAAGCCGACTTATGCACATAAAGCAGATGCCTATATTAAAAAAATTGAAGAATTAAAGGCGAAACAAATGGCAAAGAAAAAGAATTGAGCAACTAATCACTACTCTTTCATAGCATCTAAATTAATTCGGAAATTTATATGTAAGGTATCATCTTATGACTGAAAAACGAAAACCACCAATCCGTCAACGCCCGATACAGGTCAAGTTTTTTGTAGACGAAAAAGAGCTCGACCTGATAAAACAGAAAATGGCACAGATGGGAACGGACAACATGAGTGCCTATCTCCGCAAAATGGCAATCGACGGGTATGTTGTGAATTTGGATATGCCTGAACTCCGTGAGTTGACTTCCAAAATGAAACGGATATCCAACAGCGAAAACCAAATTGCCAAACAGCTCAACACAACGGGTAACATCTACGAAGCTGACATTGAAGAAATCAAAAGGAATCAGGAGGAAATTTACGAAGGCATTAAAAAAATCCTGCTTTCTCTTTCCCATCTGAAATGATGTTAGCTCCGCAGGAGCGTAGCCGATTTTGAAAAAATCGTCAAAGGGTTTGGGATGCTTCCCAACAAGCTTTTGCAAAAGTCAGCTTCGCTGAAATTTGCAAAACGCACGATGTGTGTACACACGTGCACTG
>DVMH01000030.1 GCA_018715045.1 Candidatus Avidehalobacter gallistercoris | reverse complement strand
CACCGTGTCCGCCTCGCTGCAAATGCTGAGCCACATGGGTATCGACTTGGCCGAGCAGGACGATAACCTGAGTATAGCGCTTGGCGGCCTGACCTATGGCGTATCTCCGCTGCAAATGGCGGCGGCCTATGGTACTCTCGCCAACAGCGGCGTATATACCGAGCCGTGGTGTATTTCCCGCATCGAGGACACCGCAGGCAATGTCATTTATGAATCAGAACTGAATCAGAATGTTGCCATGAAAGAAACAACAGCCTATCTGGTGACTGATATGCTACGCACCGTAACCACCTCAGGCACCGGCACCCGCGCCCAGCTCCCCAACCGCGATGTAGCCTCCAAAACCGGCACTGTGCAGTTGCCAGACCTCGACTACTTTAAAGGATTGAACGGCAACCGTGACGCGTGGTTCGCTGCCTTTACGCCGGAAATGGTCGGCGTAGTCTGGATGGGCTATGATAACGACAAGGACGAAAACGGCAAGGTGCAATATCTGCGCCAAATTTACGGTGGTAAATATCCTGCACTGATCTGGAAGTACGTTATCGGCGGCGCAAGCCAGGATCTGCCTGGCTCCCGTTTCACCCGCCCGGCTGGTATAGTAGCGCTGACGGTGGACGCTTATACTGGTATGCTACCCAGTGAAAATACCACCAAAACCGTAACCGAGCTGTTTGATAAGGATAATGTACCGACGACTTCCGGCGAGGCCGTTACTTCCTATGTGCTCTGCACCGCCACCAATCTGCTGGCCACTGAATACTGCCCTGAAACCAAGACAGTTTACCGCATTAAGGAGCCGGACGACAGCAACAAAGTCAGCGGTGCGAACGCTGTTCCCACGGCGTATTGTACAACGCATAAAGCACCGGTGGTAACTGATATCCCGAGTATTGACACCAATCCGGACGATAGCAATAGCGATACGCCCTCCGGCAGCCAGACATTGGCCGCACCCACCGGGGTCACCGCAACCAAACGCACCGATACTGCCGCTTACGTCAGCTGGAGCAACAGTAATTCCGGCAGCCTGAAATATCAGGTGGAATACTGGGAGGGCAATAACTCACCCCACTCTATCACCACCTACTTCACCGATTTGACGGTTTCCAACCTGACTGCAGGCGGCAGTTACAACTTCCGCGTGCGGGCAGTCACCGATGCCGAAGACGCGTACAGCCCGTGGTCGGACGCAATAACGCTTAGTCTGGAATAATAAACGAACACCCCTCGGCTTGAACGCCAAGGGGTGTTTTCATATGCGTTTTTTCGGCGGCGGATACGGCGTACTTTCGTCAGTTAAACCCAGCAGGTAATCAACGCTGACGTTATAAAATTTGGCTAATTTTACCATATCCGCAACGGGGATATCCCTTTTGCCAATTTCATAATACGAATAACATACCTGCGTGCATTGCAGGTATTCTGCTACAACTCTTTGCGTCAGATCATTATCCTCCCGTAAATCACGTAGTCTTCTAAACATTTGTCTATCCTCTTGGTATCTTTTTTGCAGGTGGGTATGGCTGCTTAACATCAGTTAAACCAACCATATAGTCTATGCTTACGCCATAAAACTGCGCCAGTTTTATCAAAACTTCAACGGGCATATTCCTGATACCAGTTTCATAATGGGCATAGGCAGTTGAAGAACAATGAAGATAAGCTGCTACATCTTTCTGCAGCAAATCATGATCTTCACGCAAATCACGAACTCTCTTATACATTGTGTAAGACTCCTTAAATAACCATCTACACAAAGTATAAATAATACAATTTGTACTATTTTATTCGCTGTTCGTTTTGTAGAATCATGTTTTGCATCATATTTGCTCCTCCTATAATTCATTTTAGACTTATTTCAATTTTAATGGGAGGTGCGGCATAATGAATTTGCGGCGGGAAATTGCCAACTTGCTTTGGCCGAATTGCACTTGCCCGATATGCGGCGCCAAACTGGCGGACGATCTGCTTTGCCGCACCTGCCGCCAGACGCTGAACGGTTTGCAAAACTGTCCGCATTGCGCAGGCTTTATACCAAACGAAAGCTGTGAATCACACTCCTGCCCGCGCATCCCGGAAACTACGGCCATGCTGGCCTGCTTTCCATACACAGCAGAACTCAGGGAACGCCTGCGCCTGCTGAAGTATTATCACAAGGCGCAAATTGCCGCCACATTTGGCAACTTGTTAGCCGCAAGATGGCGCGATTTTGCTACCGCCGACGCGCAAGCTGACGCGATAGTGCCCGTGCCGTTATACCATGCCCGCTTTGCCGAGCGTGGCTATAACCAGAGCGAGCTTTTGGCCGTGACACTAGGCCGCGAGTTGCAAATCCCAGTTTATGCCCATGCCATCAAGCGTACCAAAAACACGAAAGCACAACACAGCCTGACTTTCAAAGAACGCGCCGATAATCTGCACAACGCTTTCGCCGCCGGAGCAGACTTACCCAAGGTGAAAGGCAAGCGAATAATTCTGCTGGACGATATTATCACCACCGGAGCTACGATACGCGGCTGTGTCGAAGTACTGCAGGCTGGAGGCGCGGCGGCAGTTTACGCTCTGGCCGTCGCCGGCCATTTGAGCAAATAATTTATTGAAAAGCTCTTGCAAAATCACCCAAAAAGTAGTATTATATTGGGGTAGCCATCAACTATGGGCGATTAGCTCAGTTGGGAGAGCGCTGCGTTCGCAACGCAGAGGTCGAGGGTTCAAGTCCCTTATCGTCCACCAATACATAAAATCCGAACCTGTAATGGTTCGGATTTTATGTATTTTACACCAGTTAACCGATCGGCTTCGATAAAGAACGACTGTTTTATGAACAGGAAAATTAAGAATTGGAGCAATGCTACCAAACTTGCCAAAATAAGACTTATGATGACCAAACCGTTGCACACTTTACCATACTTGCCGCCTGATATACTGGCAACAGCAAATTTTGCTAATAAAGCGGCGCGTATCTTACTTATCATCCTCTGACGCTTCATATTGATAAATTCGCGGAAATTTAAGCAAAGCGCGAATGGCTTAGGCACTGCCGCTTGCTATTTGCCGCCAAAATATCTATAATAATAGTAGTTAAGCAATTTTACCTTTAAGGAGGCTTCACTTATGCAAGCATCAGAAATTAAAAAAGTGACCTGTATCGGCGCCGGCGTGATTGGTTATAGCTGGGCACTTTATTTTGCGCTGAAAGGGCTTGACGTTACAGTATACGACGTAAAACAGGAAGCACTCTCGCTGGCCGGGCAGCGTATAGGCAAAAGCCTTAAAGTGCTTGTCAAAAACGGCGTGATTAAAAATACGGAAACCGCCGTCATCATGGAGCGCATTACCTACACCACCTCGATGCAGGAGGCGGCTGGCAACGCCCAATTAATCATCGAATCCGCCCCGGAAGATTACGACATCAAACGGCAGATTGTGCGCGAAGCCGAAGACTTTTGCAGTGAGAACGCCATCTTTGCCAGTTCCACCTCCGGCCTGTTGATCTCGGAGATAGCCAGGAACGCCAAACACCCGCAACGCTTTATCGGCGCGCACCCCTATAACCCGCCGCATCTGATCCCGCTGGTGGAAATTTCGCGCGGCGAAAAAACCGACGACGCCGTTATTCAAACCGCAAAAGAATTTTTTACACTGATCGGTAAAGAGCCCATCGTGCTGCAAAAAGAGGCGCTGGGCTTTATCTGCAACCGCATTCAAATGGCGCTCTACCGAGAGGTATGCGATTTGATCATGAACGGCGTATGTACGGTGGAGGACGCAGATAAAGCGGTAACTTTCGGACCAGGACTGCGCTGGGGCATTATGGGGCCATCGCTTGTATTCCATCTGGGCGGCGGCCAGAGCGGTATTGACGGTATTATGCAGCACCTGAAGCCCTCGATCGATTTGTGGCTGAAGGATATGGCTGATTTTAAGGAATTCCCAGTAGATTTTGGCGCTATTGCCCGTGCCGGCGTAGAGGAAGAGCTGCAAAACCGTCCTGCCGCCATTGGCAATGATGCGACAAGCCTTTCGGAATATCGCGATAAAATGCTGATCGAAATGTTGAAACTTCATGGCAAAATGTAAAATTCTGAGCATTTAATAAAGGAGAGGAAACTAATGAATATACCAACCGAATACCCCAGCCGCAGCACAGCCTGGGAGCTTTTGACTAAATACAATCAAGACGCGTTTCATCTGCGCCACGCCGTGACAGTTGAAGGTGTTATGCGCTATTTTGCAGGAGAACTTGGCTACGCCGCCGAAACGGATTTTTGGGCGCTGGTGGGTCTGCTACACGATTTGGATTTTGAGCAGTACCCCGAACAGCATTGTATCAAAACCGAGGAGATACTGCGGGCGGAAAACTACCCCAACGAGCTTATCCATGCCGTGGTCTCGCATGGCTACAACCTGACGGTGGACGTTAAACCAGAGCATGAAATGGAAAAGGTGCTTTATGCCACCGACGAGCTGACCGGCCTGATTGGCGCTACGGCAATTATGCGCCCCTCCAAAAGCGTGCAGGATCTGGAGCTGAAATCGGTGAAAAAGAAGTTCAAAACTGCCAGTTTTGCTGCCGGTTGTTCGCGCGAGGTTATTCAGGCCGGGGCAGATATGCTTGGTTGGACGCTGGACGACTTGATTAGCCGGACAATCCTGGCTATGCGCTCCTGTGAAGAAGTTTACAGCCAATTCTGACAAGCAATAATCCATTAAAAAATAACAGGCACCACAAAGTGCCTGTTATTTTTTATAAATAGCCTCAAAAAAACATTATATATTAGCTTAAGCGAAATAAAAGTCGAAACAAGCAGACGCATGAAAAATTTAACTAAATGACTCTGACAATCGACAGTTTGTAAGAAGAATTCGAAGAAAACAACAGTGCAATAGAGAGCTTTGCCAGAAACAGCATAGCGGTCACGATCGAGCATATCACGGAAAGGTTTGATATTGAGTCAAATCTTTCAGTTTTGACACAATCCTGGGCAGGCAGCACAGCCGCCGCGCGCAGTCTCCCGCAGCTCAGCAGGTAAGCTTTTGCCCACCTGATACATAATAGACAGCATTTCGTCAAACGAAATATGCTGCTTAATACCTGAAAGCGACATTTCAGCCGCAGCCAGCGCGTTAGCCACACCGGCAGCGTTACGGTTCTGGCAGGGATATTCCACCAGACCGCCCACCGGGTCGCAGACCAGCCCCAGCATATTCATCAGCACAATGCTGGCAGCGTCCAGCGACTGTGCAGGTGCACCGCCCATTAACTCCACCGCCGCGGAAGCCGCCATAGCCGCAGCCACGCCGACTTCCGCCTGACAGCCGCCTACCGCCCCTGCAACTGTGGCGTTTTTCATAGCCAGATAGCCTACGGCACCTGCGTTAAAAAGCGCATCCAGCAGTTTTTCGTCCGCAAAATCATAAACCTCAGCAAGAGACAACAACAGACCCGGCACCACACCGGCCGAACCAGCCGTAGGTGCGGCCACGATAAGCCCCATCGAGGCATTGACCTCCATCACCGCCATCGCATACGTCACTGCGCGGTTCAATACCGCGCCGCAAATGCTCATACCAGTCTCTCGCCAAACCAAAAGCTTCCTGGCTTCGCCGCCGATTAATCCACCCATCGACTTTTGGGGATTCTCCAGCGGCTGGTGTGCTGCCTCCCGCATGATCTTCAACACCCGGCGCATACGCTGCTCCATTGCGTCCAGATCGACCCCAGACAAATCAAATTCACGGCGGCGCATTACCCCTGATATTGCAAAATTATGCTGCCCACAAAGCTGCAGCAGCTCTTTAGCAGAAGTAAAATCCATGCTCAGCCTCCTTAGTCATGCCTGCACTAATATCGCGTCATCAACACCGGGATATGCCCGCAGTTCCTGGATAATATCCGCCGGCAGCTGATCATCCGTCTCCACAATGGTATAAGCCCGGCCTCCCTTGCCGTCACGGAAAAGGTGCATAAAGGCAATATTAACATTGCGGCGGCTTACAGCATTGGTAATATACGCCACCATGCCGGGAATATCGCGTTGCATAACGATCAGCGAACAGTATTCACCAGTGAACTCAATTTTCACACCGTTTAGCCGCACCATTCTGACCGCGCCGCCACCGATGGATTCACCACGCACAGTTAGCGTCTTGCCTGCCGCGTTAGTCATTACGATATCCACCGTATTGGGGTGCACGTCCTGCTCGGTGAAGTTGGGAATGAAACTATATTCCAACCCTGCCGTATCAGCAATTGCAAAGGAATCGCGGATACGCACATCGTCGGTGGCAAAGCCCATAATGCCGCCCAAAAGAGCTTTATCCGTACCGTGACCATGGTAAGTCTCGGCAAAAGAACCGTAAAGCGTAAATTCTACCCTGATCAGCGGAGGCTCTATCATCTGCCGCGCCAGCCGCGCCACATTCACCGCGCCTGCGGTATGCGAGCTGGAAGGCCCGATCATATTTGGCCCCAACACGTCGAAAACGCTGATAAATGACATTCTGCCCTACCTCCTCGCCTACTGTTATGCTTATTTATTATTGTGTTTTACCACAAATTATTGCAGTTTGCCCTGCTTTTCAGCATATACCAAAAGATCGGCCAGTTCTGCGGCCAAATCACGCATATTCTCACGTTTCAGCGTACATATGACTGTTTCCGCACCGTCAATTAGCGAGCGCATTTCAGCCAACGCTGTCACAGAAAGTGCAGCAAAAGCGGGCACGCTGACCAGTCGCGCCGCCAGAGCTTTGGCGGTGGGATAATCCAGATCGTTCTCCCAAAGAACGCCGGCAGCAAACGGCTGACCGCTTCGCTGTAAACGACGGAACAAACCAGTTCCCGTGCCGCCACCGGCAATCACCACTACCTGCGGCGCCCCTGTCACAGCAGGCAGCTCCATATTGCCGGTCAGTTCGTCATAGCTGCCCACAGTCATCTGATAAAGCTGCGGTATATAACCTGCAGTGAATATTTCCTCCGGTGGGCCAAAGCGGTCTACCTTATCGCCGCGCACACAGGCAATTTTATCGGAAATGCGCCCTGCCAGATCCAGCTCATGCAGCGACATGATAACCGAAAGTTGCCGTGTGCGCGACATATTTTGTAATATCGCCAAAAACTCCAGCTTATAGCGAATGTCCAAAAATGAAGTCGGCTCATCCAAAACAATAATATCCGGCTGCTGGCATATGGCGCGCGCCAGCATCACCCGCTGTTTTTGGCCGTCGCTGGTTCGGGCAAAATCGCGGTCGGCCAGCTCGGTAATATGCACCAGCCGCATAGATTCCTCTACAATATCCCAATCATTTTGCGACAGACGGCCAAAATTCCCAGTATAAGGATAACGCCCTGTAGCCACAATATCGCGGCAGGTCATCAGCTCCGGTTTGACGCGTTCTGTCAGAACTACAGATAGCTTTTGCGCCAGCTCATGGCGGCTGAGCTGGCGCGTCTCCCGGTCATCCAGCCAGACTACGCCGCAAATAGGTTCCAACTGCCGGATGATACTGCGCAGAATGGTGGTTTTGCCCGCGCCGTTCGGGCCGATAAGCGTCAAAATCTCGCCCTTGTGCAGAGTCAGCCGGATATTTTTGATCAATGGCACGCCATTATATCCTACTGTCAACTGGTCAGTATAAAAATAGTAATTATCCATAAGGTTCACCCAAGCGTTACTTTTCTTTCTGACGGCGGATCATCACATATATCACCACCGGCGCACCAAGCATGGCAGTCACCGTACTGATCGAAAGCTCGGTTGGTGCGAACATTGTACGGGCCAGCAAATCGCAGAGCAAACAGAACGTCGCACCGCCCAGAAAGCAGGCCGGCACCATTAAAAGCGGCTGTGCCGTTCCGAACAGGCTCTTCACCAAATGCGGCACCGCAATGCCAACAAATGATACAGGACCGGCAAACGCTGTTACCGCAGCCGCCAGCACGCTGGAGAGTATCACCAGTACAATGCGGAAAAGCTGCACGTTTAAACCCATGTTCTGCGCATATGCCTCGCCCATCTGGTAGGCGCTGATGGGTTTACTGAGCAGGAAAACGCAGAGCGTAGCCACACCTACCACGCTGGCCATAATCGCCACGTTATCCCAGCTAATGCCAGAAAAACTGCCAAGCGACCAGTTATGCAGATTCACAATATCGGAATCGTCGGCGAAAGTGACAACAAAATCCGTAACTGCTGAACAGATATAACCGATCATCACGCCGCTTACAATTAGCATGGACATTTGGTTGATTACGCGCGACATCAATATCACAAATCCCATACAGACCATCGCGCCGGCAAACGCGGCCAATATCAGCAGCCAGGAACTGACCTGACGCGAATAGCCCAGCGCCACCACCATAACCATTGCCACCACCAGCTTTGCACCAGAAGAAATGCCCAGAGTAAACGGGCTGGCGATCGGGTTATGAAAGAACGTTTGCAGCAGATAGCCGGAAAGAGCCAGCGCACCGCCCAAAATAACAGCGGCCAGCGCCCGGGGTGCTCTGATATCCAACACGATATCGGCATAGGTACTGCTATCGCCTGCAATGTTGGCAGCGGCACTGTTCCCAACAGCGCTCTTGATGATGTCAACAATATCGGCCAGCGGTATGTTCACGCTGCCAATGCAAATATTCAGCACCAGAAACACTGCCACCAGCACCAACAATATCACAAAAGCGGCGCCGTATCTTTTTCCTTTGCTCATTTAACTCACTCCAGCTTATATATATACGTCATACCGTCTGTTTCACCGGAAAGCAAACGGTTGATATCCGAAATGAACGTACCCAGCTCCATCGTTTCCTGATAGAGATTCTTAGTCGTGCAAAACACGTTACCCTGCTGCACCGCGCGGAATTTTTCCAGCAGCGGACTTTTAGCGTTAAGCTCTGCCAGGTCGTTCAGTTCGCCGTCAATGGTGCTGTTATAGATGATATAATCAGCGTCTTTAGCCTGAGCGTAAAAATCCTCCATTTGCATGGTGATGGTTGAGGCCGTCTCATCTTTCGCCCCCAAATCCTCAAAGATGTACTTGCCGCCAGCCATTTCAATCATCTTGGGTATGTAATCAGTGGTGCTGCGCACATTGACCTCGCCGTTGACATTAATATAGAAGAAAGCCACTGTTTTACCCGTCGCCTCTGCCTTGCTTATCGCTTCAAACGCCGCCTGTTCGGCTGCAAAAGCCGCTTCGGCCTCGTCCTCATGTCCGGTCAAAAGGCCGTATAGCTTCACCCATTCCGTCCGCCCAAGCGGGTTATCCTCATAGCTGGAATAATCGATCAGCACCGGTATGCCGAACTTCTCCAGCTGCTCTTTTACTTCCGGATTGTGATAAATCATGGTGTTTTCCACTGCCAGACCGCAGCCCTCGGTCAAAATCTGCTCGTAATCGGGCGTGGAATGTTTGCCCGCAAATAATATTTCTCCAGCCTCCATCGCCTCACGCGCAGGTTGCACATACCAGGATGACGCCTGCAGCGCACTGAAACGCACACTGTCCAGCGCGTCAATTGTCACGAACATATCCATCACAGCAGAGGCGGCTATATAAATATTATCGAGCGGCTGAAAAAGCGGCACGATATCCTCCGGCAAACCGGCAGGCGCACTCAATCCCTCCGGTATCACCAGATATCTGTCCTGCGTTGAAACGGTAATCAGCGCATAGCCGCCGTCATAATAATCCACCGCAAATTCCGTGGCGTAATCAAGCGGCATACTACGTTCAAACGTCAAATCGGGGCTGATATCAGTTTCGCGCTCTGCCAAATCAAACGGCTGCTCACCGCCCGCGCAGGCTGTAAACATTGAAAGCAATATAACCATCACAAGCAACATGCACAGTCTTTTTAACATAGTATTCTTCCTCTATTTAACCTTTTTCCGCCCAAGGGAAAACAACACCAGCAGCATCAGCACCAGGCATAACACGCCGTAAGGGTATGCCATCTGCCGTCCGGAGGCAATACTCGCACTGTCGAACACCAGCGTGTATTCGATCTCATGCGGGGTGCTCATGGCAGTGGTATCAGCAATAACGGTGATCGGTTCATCAAAAGTCTTTACCGGCAGCTCAAACACCGAGTTCTCCTCGTCCGCCAGCGGAAAATACTGCTCTCCATTCAGATTCATGTAATCGTAATTATGGCTGCTCCACTCAATGCGTACAAAAGCTTCGCCGTTCTGCACCATCAGCCGCGCAGGCGAGGCAATTGTCGAGCGTCCAGTGCCGCCGGAAAGCTCTACCGCTACCGTGTATTCGCCGTCCGCCAAATCAAGCGGAGAGGCAAAACTCAGTGCTGGCAGCAACATCAGCAGCAGACAAACCGCCATCAGGCATAATTTTTGTTTCATAATATGTTCCTCGCTGTCAAATCGACGGTATTATAAACAGTATAACAGAATTTGGCTATAAATACAAATCTGCCCCCGCCTTTTTCCAGCAGGGGCAAGATTTAATTTTACGTTTGTTTATTCCTCCACCTTTTCCGGATTGGAGACACTGACCTTATGGTCATACCAAGTACCCTTGGTGCCGATAAGCGCCAAATCAAATTCCGAGTCCAAAGCCGGCACTGGCACATCGAAGCCGTGCACCTCCTCTGACATACCATCGCTGTATGTCACAGTATCTACTGTGGGCTGCAAAAGTTCCGCGCCTTCCTGTTCAGCGTCTGCCGCCAAGCCGGGATAAAGATTCTGCACACTCTTGGAGGGCAAAGAGATATGAATTACCATCTCGCCGTCTTTTACCGTCAGCGTGCCTTTGCCGTCACAGGCCTCATTCACATGAAACATAGTGCTGTCGGTGTTGAAATCAGCAGTATACACGCCGTCCGTTAACACATTAGCATTAGTTTCATCGCCGCCGCAACCGGCCAGCGCAGTCAAAGCTGCCAAAATCAAAAAAGCTAAAGTAATCCATTTATGTTTCATCTTTACCAACTCCAATCACATATTTATTATTCAGCAATTGCTGCGGCGGTATGCGCCACATAAATCGCCTGAATGGCTGGGATACGGCCCAAGCCGGCAATCTGCGTATCAACGCTGGTGAACTTGCCGGAATTATTGAACATGCTCTTCCAGGAATCCTCGTCATCGCCAGCCATATCGTTGCTGGCATGGTCTCCGGCAACTACCATCAGCGGACGGAGAACTACTTTCTGATAACCAGCGGCAGCCACTTTGTCAATAACAGCTTCACAAGAGGTTTCTTCCGGCTCACCCTCAACAGTGCCGATGAACACGTTGTCATAACCCAGCTCGGCCATCTGCGCCTGCATCTGGCTGTAAGATACTTTGGCTGTGTGGGAAGTACCGTGCCCCATGAACACGAACGCCACACCGTCAGCCTTGGCAGCGGCCAAATCAGCATAACCGGCAGTCTGCACTGCCTCAGCGGTGATAGCTTCAGCCACGGCCTGTTTATCAGCATTAACCGTGGTGGCCGAATCGCCTACCTGACCCAGCAACGGTTCGGCAATTCTGACGGATTCAAACTTGTCCTGATAAGCGGCAACAGCATCAGAAAGCTCGTCATATTCGGCACCATGCATCAAATGCGTTGGCTGGATAACCAGATTTTTCACACCGTTAGCCACAGCACGCTCCAGCGCTTGCTGCATATTATCGATCTTTTCGCCGTCGCGCGCCTGCACGTGGTTAATAATGATTTGCGCAGTAAAAGCGCGACGTACCGACCAATCGGGATAAGCAGCCGCCAGTGCGTCCTCAATACCCTTGATATCAGCCACCCGGCTGTCGTTGAACGAAGTACCGAAGCTGGCTACCAGAAGTTCATTCTCGCCAATGCCGTCGGCATTCAACGGGTCGTCAGCAGCAGCATCGCCGGTATCACGTCCAAAGTAATCAGGATCTTCCACCAAATCTTTCTGCGCGTCGGTCAGCGCATCCCAAGCAGCCTTGGCAGCCTCACACTGCGCATCCGTCTCATCAGTTCTTTCCTGCACATAAATCGCGTCAATCATTGCTGTCACCTGGTCTGCCGCCTCCTGATCGGTTAGTTGGGTATTATTGTCCTCTGGTTGCCCGTCCGAGCAGCCCGTAAGCACTGCGCAAAGCAACAGTGCGGCGCACAAAAACCCTAAAATCTTCTTCATCTTCATTACATGCATCTCCTTTATGTTTTTTTGGCAGTTTGCCCGAATAAAACAAAAAAGAGTACAAAAAATCCAACGCTGCTAAACCAGGTTGGATCGTCAGAGAATTTGGTACAATCAAACCTCGTGATATGGGATCAGCATAATCCCTGTACCACAGACGGCAGGTTTCCTGGCTCACGGCTTAACACGCAACGCCGCCTTCCCAATCGCTCAGTGGCATTGTGACGAAGCGCTAACCGCATACAGTGACGAGATCGCACAGGCATTGCACCTGTTTCCCTTTTACCCGCGGCGAACCGCGGCACCATCTGTTTTTTATTAAATTCTAAGCTAACCGCTCGTCTGTATTATAACACCGGGGAAAAAATATGTCAATAATTTAATATTCTGACAATATCAGATTTTTACTACTTGATCAGCATTGGCAATGCTGGTGGAACGGTGAGCGATCATAATGGTGGTCTTATCCCGCATCAGATTATTTAAAGCATTCTGCACCATCCTTTCATTGGCGTTATCAAGCGCCGAGGTGGCCTCGTCCAGCAACAGGATAGGCGCATCTTTCAATATGGCTCGGGCAATAGCAATACGCTGCTTTTCGCCGCCGGAAAGAAAGCTTCCTCTCTCACCCGCAGGCGCCTCATACCCCTCCGGCCGTTGCATGATGAAATTATGCGCATTAGCAAATTTGGCGGCCTGGATCACCTCCGCGTCGGTGGCGTCCGGACGGCCATAGCGGATATTCTCACCTAGTGTTACGTTGAATATATATGGCTCCTGCGGCACATAGGCAACAAGTTCCCGCGCTTTGGAAAGCCCCAGTTCACCAATGCTGTGTCCACCGATATAAACACCTCCTGATGCGGGAAGATAAAAGCCCAACAGCAGCTTCCCGAGAGTACTCTTGCCGCGTCCGGAAGGCCCGGTTATAGCCGTTACAGCGTTAGGCTCGATTTGCATACTGAAATTTTGCAGTATCTGCCGCTGTTCGTCATATCCGAAAGTAACGCCGCGCATTTCCACGGCAAAGTTTTCTTCCACTGGTGGCAAAGCGACAGGATCAGCCTCTTCTTTCTCATCCAGCAGAGCAAAGATACGCTCCGCGCTAACCAGACAGCCCGAAAGGCTGGGCAGATATTTGCAGACCAGCAGGAACTGGCTGCTGAAATCGCCATAGAGCGAATAAATGGCCGCCAGCACACCCAACGTCGCCTCGCCGCGCGCTACGAACCACACGCCGAGACACAGAAACGCAAACGAGCAGAAGAAATCGAAAAACGTGTTGACACTATCCAGCTCGCCAGTCAGCCGCGCATCCTTTTTCTGCCGGCGGACAAGCTCATCGTTATCCCTGCTGTAGGCTGCCGCCAACTGACCGCCGATACCAAATATCTTAACGATACCCATGCCGCCAATCACGTTGTTCAGCTGCTCAGTCATCACAGCGTTCATGGCGGAAATCCCCCGGCGCAGCCGCCGCGTTTTACCGATATAACGGGCATTCAGCAGCATGGCCAGCAAATTGGCCGCAAAAAGCCCCAGCGCCAGCGGCACATTCATATATAGCATAACACCAAAATACACCGCCGCCGATATAATCGGCGCCACCAGACGGCGGAATTTGGCCTCGTAGATGTCAGAAGTCTGCCCCATATCATAGAACACGCGGGAAATCAAATCACCACTTCCGTTGTCAGCAAAATAGCACATAGGCAAGCGCAGAATTTTGGCGTAAACCACATTTTTCAGGTTCATCACACCACGCTTGGAGGCTATTTTGTAAACATATGACGTAAAAATATAAACCAGCAGAAGCACGCAGCCAACCGCAAGATTTTGCAGGATAACAGAGGCCAGCCCGCCTTCGTCCATCTCCTCCAGCCAGGCAAAAACGTCGCGGATCAGAAAGGCTTTTACCACCATAAAGCCCCTGAGAGACGCAGTCATCAGCAGTATCCCAAACATATAAGGAGCAAGAGCGCCGCCCATCATTTTCAGAACTTTTAACAGCATCACGCTTTCTCCTCCGCATTTTCCCAGGCGTGATAAAGCCGGGCATAGCCGCCATTCTGCCGTAAAAGCTCGGCGTGGCTGCCCACCTCTTTGACCGCCCCTTTTTCCAGATAAAAAATACGGTCGCACCCCTCAACGGTGGAAAGACGATGCGCAATATAAATGACCGTTTTATCCGGCGGCAGCTTTGCCACCGCCTCGCCCAACAGACGCTCATTTTCACTGTCCAGCGCAGAAGTCGGCTCGTCCAGCAGCAGAATATCCGCATCTTTTAGAAAAGCGCGCGCCAGCGTCAGACGCTGCCGCTCCCCGCCTGACATTTTAATGCCCCGCTCGCCCACAAGAGTGGCATAACCATCCGGCAGGCTGATGATAAAATCGTGGATATTGGCACTTTTGCAGGCTGACTCAATTTCCATCTGCGACGCGCCCATCCGGCCATAGCTCACGTTTTCAGCAATACCCGCCGGGAACAGAAACGCCTCCTGCGTGATCAGAGCGATATGCTCACGGACAAAATCCACGTCATAATCCGCAAAATCCCGCCCAAACAGGCGGCAGCTGCCCTCATTCGGCCGAACAAAACCGCAGATAAGCTTGAACACGGTACTTTTTCCGCTGCCACTTTCCCCCACAAACGCCACTCGCTCGCCCCGCTTCACTGCAAAGTTCAGATCGTGTAGCACCTGCTGTTCGCCGTAAGCAAAACCAACGCTTGCAAACTCCACCGCGATATCGCCCACGCCTAATTCTTTCACGCCGCCGCTTGCTTCCTCCGGAGCCTGCAAAAGTTCGGAAAGACGTTCCAGCGCCACTGCCGCATCCGCCGCCTCGTTCAGGCAATACGGCAGACCGGAAAGCGCATCAAACGCCCGCTCCGTTAAAATCAGAAAGGCCATCAGTTCACCAGCGCTAATGCTGCCCCCTGACACCATCATAGCGCCCACGCCCAGGCAAATAATGCCCGGTATCCACTTCAGCAGCATACGCAGCGCTTCCATATATGATGTGATGCGAGCCCGTTTCACTTCCACTCCGAAAACGTCCGCCGTCGCGCCGGCCAGGCGCCCGGCCATCACGTCTTGCAAGTTATAGCTTTTGGCGATCTCCATACCAGCGATAATGTCGTATACCTTGGCCGTTTCTGAGTCAATATAGCTTTTGCGCTGCCGTGCCAGCTGAATAACCCGCTTACTGATGATTTTGACGCTGGCCAGTACAAATGGATAACTTATTGCCACCGCCAGCAACAGCCAGCCGCTGATTTGCCCAATATAAATGAACGTAATCAGCCCTGTAGCCAGCGTGCTGATGATCTCCAGCAGAATATCGGAGAAGAATTTTTCCGCCTCTTTCACGTCCGATATCAGGCGGGAAACAACATTGGCTGTACCGCTTCGGTCGTAATAGGCGTATTCAATACGCGGCAGTTTGGCCATGACTTCCCGGCGGCAATCACCCAAAATACCGATAGCCGCCGCCTTACCGCCGTAATTTTTAAGAAAAGCCGCCAGCACTGCCAGAAGCGTGAACAGTATTAACGGCGGCGCATACGCTGCAGGACGCACCGCAGCACCCGCCAGCAGCTCGTCAACTGCGCCGGAAACGATATCCACCCCATTAACCATAGCAAAGCTCAGCAACAGCGCCGCGGCACCTTGCAGCAGAATAAGCCAGCCGTATTTTTTGATAATTGCCCGCACGCCGCGCCCTCCGCTTAAGTATGAAATAATGCAAAACAGCGCAGCCCGCCCGCCCTGCCTGGTCAACACCCCAAGCAGGACGTCTTACTGCGCTTTACAAAAAAATTAATCCCTATCCTTAACGATAATCAAAGAAAAATAGGTGGAGCTTTCCTGCATATCCGCCATATTCCGGTAAATCTTCTCATTCGGCATACCGCAGCATTCCACCATGCTGCTCTTTTCCAGCAGTCCCTCCTCCGCCAGCATATCGCGCACTTCCATCACCGAACGGGCAGCTTTCATCAGCACCTTATTGCCGCGGAGTTTGATCCCCTCGCGCACCTCTTTATACGAAGCGGGCAGCACGATCAGCGGCTCGTCGCGCTCACAGAGAGGCATATTCAGCCGCGCCGCCGCCGCACAAAAAGAAGTAATGCCAGGAATCAGTTCCGTCTCATAGCCGCGCGCCAGAATGATTGCGTTAATCTGCATATAGGTGGAATAAACCGTCGGGTCGCCCAGCGTGACAAACGCCACGTCCTTGCCCTGCTTCAAATGCTGCTCCACCATATCGGCAATAGCCTCGTAATTCTTCTGAAGCTCGTCAAAATCCTTGCTCATCGGCATGAAACATTCCATAACAGGCTTTTCGGGTATGTAATCGGCCACAATATTATAGGCCGTAGTCTCGCCACTTTTCATCTTGGGCACAGCCACCACGCCGCACTCTTTCAGCACCCGCAGCGCTTTCAGCGTCACCAGTTCTTTATCCCCGGGGCCTACGCCCACACCATACAATTTTCCGGCCATTCAAACGATACCTCCTAAAAATTATGTCGTTTTAATAGAACATTGCCTGTTTATTGTAACATGACTGCGAACAGATTGCAAACAATCAGCCGCCAAAATCCAGATAATAAATGAAAGACATGGCAATCACAACACCGACAATCACGCAAAACGCTGGCAGCTTGCTGCGGTATAACAAATTGGCCTCCGGGATAAGCTCGCTATTAACGACATATAGCATTGCCCCACCGGCAAACGACAAGCTTAACGCCAGCCCCAGCTCGCTAATATCGCCCAGCCAGAAGCCGCAGAGCGCACCTATAAGCGTAGGCACGCCTGAAAGCGCCGTCAGCAGCACCGCCTTACCTTTAGCCATGCTACCGCTAACCATCGTGACGGCAATGGCCATGCCTGCTGGAATATTGTGCAGACCAACCAGCACTGCCAGCAGCAACGCCGCACCGCCCATAGCCCCTCCCTCGCTTGCATAAAGCGCACCAATAGACATGCCCTCCGGCAGGTTATGCAACGCGATAGCGGAAGCCATGACCATACCCGCCCGCAGCAGCGAACCATGGTCATTTTTATGATGATCAACGTCTTGCAGTTCATTCAAATGCTCCTCTGTATGCGTATGAGAATGTGAATCCCCATTACGGTCAAGCAGCGTGTTCAGACCATAGACAGCAAATGCGCCCAAAAGCAGCGCCGTCATCACCACTAACACTGAAACATCCGTCTCCAACGCCTCGGGTATCAAATCAAACCAGACCACGCCCAGCATCACGCCACCCGCCAGGCTCAACAGCAACCCCACGGTGCGGTTAGAATTCAAATTAAACATCGTGCCGAGCAAACCGCCCATACCAAGCCCTACTACGCCCGCCAGTCCTGTAACCGCAAGCAGCGTTCCTAATGCCCCCATATAACCAAAGCCCCTTTTTTGCTTGTAATGCCATAAACATTATTTTATTCTATCCTGTCGGCCAAAATCCTGCCGTCAGGGTGATAATTCGTTGCACAGGCGCTGTAAACAGGCACATAAATCTAAATGTGGCAATAATAAACGATACCCCCGCCGCAAATTTTGCCGCTTAAAATTATATCTTGCAGAACCAGGACGAATTTTGCTATAATATAAAGTACTGACAGTAAATATACGCGGTTTAATTAATTTTTATGGAGGAGATAAGATTATGAAGCTGATTTACACCGGCAAAACTAAAAACGTATTTGAAATGGAAAACGGCCATTATCTGTTGAAGTTTAAGGACGACTGCACCGGCACCGACGGCGTTTTCGATCCCGGCGCCAATTCCATCGGGCTCACCATCGACGGCGTTGGTGATGTGAATTTGCGTATGTCCATTTACTTTTTTGAGAAAATCAATGCCGCGGGCATCAAAACGCATTTCGTCAGCGCTGATCTTGCGGAGACAACGATGGAGGTATTGCCCGCCAAAGTGTTTGGTAATGGGCTGGAGGTCATCTGCCGCCATAAGGCCGTAGGAAGCTTTTTCCGCCGCTACGGCGAATATATCGCAGAGGGTGCGGATCTGCCAGCCTATGTGGAGACAACGTTCAAAAACGATGATCTGGGTGACCCACTTGTAACCCGTGACGGTCTGATAGTTCTGGGCGTGATGACCGGCGAGCAGTATGACGAAATTAAACGCATGACGCAGCAGATTACCCAAATCGTAGCCGATGACCTGAAAGCCAAAGGCCTGACGCTTTACGACATCAAGTTCGAATTCGGCTATGACGCGGACGGCAAGGTAATGCTAATCGACGAGATTGCTTCCGGCAATATGCGCGTTTACAAGGACGGCAAGTACATTGACCCAATGACGCTTTCCCAGCTGTTCTTTGCCTAAAAATTTAAAGTATCGGGAGGAAGATTGCCATGGGCGGTTTTTTTGCTGTCGCCTCGAAACAGGACTGTGTGCTTGATCTGTTCTTCGGCGTGGATTACCATTCTCACCTGGGTACGCGCCGCGGCGGTATGTGCGTATATGATCCAGCGGGCGGCTTTCAGCGCCAAATTCACAATATTGAAAACACACCGTTTCGCACCAAGTTTGAAAAAGACCTGATTGATTTTCACGGCCGTCTCGGTATTGGCTGTATCAGCGATTCTGACCCGCAGCCATTGATCGTGCGATCACATCTTGGGCTTTACGCTATCACCACCGTAGGCGCCATTAATAACGCGGACAAGCTGATCAAGAAATATTTTTCCGACCACCGGCATCAGTTTATGGCGATGAGCTCCGGCAAGATCAATCACACCGAGCTGACTGCCGCGCTGATCAACCAAAAGGATGATTTGGTATCCGGCATCCTACACGCGCAGGAGATGATCGACGGCTCCTCCACCATTTTGGTGCTGACAGAGGACGGATTGATTGTGGCGCGAGACAAGCGCGGACGTCTCCCGGTGCTGATTGGCCAGAACGACAACGGCTACTGCGTTTCGTTTGAATCTTTCGCCTACCATAAATTGGGCTATACTAACGCCTATGAGTTGGGGCCGCATGAGATCGTGCGGGTAACGGCAGACGGAGTGGAGTCTCTTTCTCCTGCCGGGCAAGATATGAAGATATGCGCCTTTCTCTGGACGTATTACGGCTATCCCAACTCCAACTACGAGGGAGTGAACGTCGAGGTCATGCGCTATAAAAACGGCGAGATCATGGCGCGTAACGAGCGCGAGCAGGGCATACTGCCAGAAGTAGATTATGTAGCCGGAATGCCGGATTCCGGTATCCCGCACGCGATCGGATATTCCCGCGAAAGCGGCATGGCGTTTGCCCGGCCTTTTGTAAAATACACCCCCACCTGGCCACGCTCCTTTATGCCTGTCAATCAGGACGTGCGCAATCAGGTGGCTAAAATGAAGCAGATACCCGTTCCGGAACTGATCGAGGGCAAAAAACTGCTTTTCGTGGACGATTCTATCGTGCGCGGCACGCAGCTTCGGGAAACAGTAGATTTTCTGACCGAATCCAACGCCTCTGAGGTTCATATGCGCTCCGCCTGCCCGCCCATCATGTATAGCTGCAAGTATCTGAACTTTTCGCGCGGCAACTCCGACATGGACTTGCTGGCACGGCGCGTGGTTCAGGAGCTGGAGGGTGACGAGGGCGAAAAACACCTGGAGGAATACGCCGACGCGACCACCACGCGCGGTAAACGCCTGCTCTCTGCTATCTGTGAAAAACTTCATTTCGACTCGCTCGGCTATCAATCGCTGGACGGCCTGTTGGAAGCAATCGGTATTGACCGTGATAAGATCTGTACCTATTGCTGGAACGGTAAGGAATAAAGCAAAGCCAAAAGTAAGACCCCGCTTCTAGCAGGGTCTTACTTTTTAATTTTATTCCGGCTGTTCGCCATCATCCATGCGGCCGAATCTCATCTCGCGGCCATACTTATCGTTCTTTTTACGCTTAGCAGTGATAGAAGCTACATCAACCCGCCAAACCGCCGTCCGATTCAAACTGCGGCTGATAGCGCTTTCAAACTCGGCCATATTGGCTGCCGCGTAGCGCTGGCAGATCAGACGCAAAGCCGCAATTTTTTCCGTATCGTCCGTTACTTCCGCCACCTGTCCGCGCAATATTGCCGAGGCATATTCGGTGGAAAACTCCTGCGGCAGCGGCTTCACATCACTTACACAAACCAGACAGATATTAGGATTTTGACGCAGATTATCCGTTTTATCGCCTTGACCAGCCGCATGAAAATATATTTTCTCGCCCTCACGCGCAATAGAAAGCGGTACAGCATAAGGCATACCCGCCGTATCTATCATTGCCAGCACGGCATAGTCGCACTGATCTACCACCTGCCAGCCGAATTCCGCCGGCATTTCGCGTTCTTTCCGACGCATAACCGCACCTCCTTATTTCGCATAAATCATTTTGTCCGGCGTCCAATCCGCCAGCACAACAAGCATGTCCGCCGCCACAGCTTTGGCGCCCGGCAGGTCATGTTCGCGGTAATTGCCGCATTCCTGACGCGTCGCCCCCGGAATTTCACCGGTAAATGCAGCCACGAAAGCGAAAGAATCCTGCACCAGCTTTATGGCGTCCGCGCGGCTCACAGCATCCCTGAGAATCAGATAAAACCCGGTACGGCAGCCCATCGGCCCAACATACAAAACGCTTGACGCCCAAACAGAATTTCTGGCATAGGTGGCAAAAAGATGCTCAAACGTGTGCGCCGCCGCCACCGGCAGATAATCGCCCGCGTTGGGCTTTTTCATACGGATATCGTATGTCACAACGTCTCCGTCGATACGCGACACATACATACCCTTTTCTAACAAATCGTGATTAACCGCAAAACTGGCAATTTTTTCCATATTTATCACACCTCTAAAAAGATTATTTTTTCGGCTTTTTGCCAAAAATCGCTTGACAAGATAACGCCAGCGATGTATAATACAAATCACGGCAGTTGTGCCGCAGTAGCTCAGTAGGTAGAGCGCATCCTTGGTAAGGATGAGGTCAGCAGTTCGACTCTGCTCTGTGGCTCCAGATTTTTTAAGAAGCCTCAAACCCAGTGTTCACTCGGGTTTGGGGCTTTTGCTTTTTATGAAATACTGCATCATTAACGCCCCCTTTTTTTTGCTTTATAGCTGATTATTGGCATTTTAGCAATTTCTTTTGCTTGTGACACCCCGCAAAGCCGCGCCCAGCAAGGCTTGCAGCGATTTGCACCGAGCAATTTTCGTGCCAAATTTAAGGCATTATGCCAAATAAGAGTTCTCGATAACTACAGCAACATTGGCCAGATTACCGCGCCCTTTAATATAATGTTTCAGGGTTATCGCAGCAGTAGTATGTACGGCGGCTAATTGCGTTTGCTTTACATCTTTGGTTTTATCATAGACGTCAGTTAATACGGTTGTTCTAAACCTGACAGGTGTAATGTTTTCCGTAAAACTGATGTCCTTTTGTATGCGCTCACACATACAGCGTACCTGTGTATAGGTTACAGGCTTTTTCCACCGATCACAAGATCATCAGCGGCACCATCTGTCCGGTATTTCCTTGCCGTTTCTGCAAGCCACAAATCTCTGACACTGGCCGCCGTTTTGGTATCCTTAATCTCCGGCCTGTTGCGCGTTGGGTGCGTTACAGCCCGTCTTATATGCAACACCATGTTTTCAACATCTATATCACACCATTGCAGCCCAAAAACCTCCTCCAGCCTTAATGGGTGCAAAGTTATGCCTTTCTACTTTATAGCCTTTGCACCCTCCATTCCGTTAAAAAAACCGCTGAATATCGTCAGTAGTTATATCTTCAATATCCATATCACCAAAATATGGTACTAAATATTTCTTTAGCTGGCGCGCATAGGTTGTAGCGATGACTATTTCAATATTAGGCTTAGAATATACTTCAAACCACTTTATAGCATAATCCTTGAAAATAGACTTTGGGAGCGCTGACCCGGTCATCAATAAATGTATTAGTTTATCGGCATATTCCTGTTCAGTATTAGCACGTATCCAATATTGTTTATCGTTAACGGTTACGCACCGTTTAATTTTTTTGCTATTTGTTTCAATTCTCCTTCAAATGGCATATACCCAAAATAGTTATGCAGTTTTCAAAGAACGCTAAGCGGTCATTAACCTCTTGCAGCTTCAATAATATCATATTTTCCTGCTCCTTGCAAATACGGGTATCTTTGTCATTCAAAATCTCAACAATCAAAGGTGCGCGACAAAAATCAGCAAAGAATTTCTTAACAATCATATAAAAAACAGGTGAGAAGCTATATGCTTTACCACCTGTTTTTTTATGAATTAAAAGTACTACCTTTATAGATATTTTGCCAACAACATTCTAATATATTATTATCGACAAGTAATACCTTGCTTTATTTTTTTTTGAAATATTTAAATAGCCTATATAATAAATAAAGCATTCCTATTATTAATACATAATTAACAATCGTAAAAATATAGGCAGTTACTGGAAGATCCATGATTTTTCCTCGCTTTACTAATTAAATTCATCTTTCTACGTCCTCAGACTACCAGACAACTCAACATTTTACTCTCCTCACTTCTGCTGTAAGAATTTGATAATATTTAAGCAACTAAATGTGCTTTCAAAATCTGGAGTATCATATGTTGAATACATAAAGAATTTATGCTTTGTATGTGTATTTAATTGCTTTTTCAGATCATATACGATATCCTCAGGTAGTCTTATATTGGTGTACTCCACTTTTTCCAACAATGGAACCATAATAGCAGTAACATAAAGTCTATCTAAAAACATATTGTAATTCTGGCTATACTTATTAATTAAATTTTCAATTCTATCTCTGCTAACTTTGCTCGGATCAATTAAGTATAATATTCTCAAATTAACACATTCATTGACAAACTGCAATGTTATTATATTACTATCGTTATCATTTCCCAGCATTTCATTGTTATTTTCGTATGCATCTAATACATCAAAAATCTTTTCTAAAAAACTGTTTTCTTCAATATATTTATAGTTATAAAGACTTGCCGTTTCGAATAATAATAGAATTAAATTCTTATTCCTTTCATAATTGACACTCAATGCTTTTTCAAAAGTTATATTAAAATAATGATTTATAAATGCTTTATCAAGTTCAATATTATACTTTTTAGCAATCTGCATTAACATCAATACCTCTGATGTAGCCATTCGTGAAGTATCTATTTTTTTATCATTTAGATTATTTTCAATATATCTTATTATATCATTATCCCTTTCCCCCAATTTATCTAATATCATAGTAGCATAGTATGTACTAGTTATATCAGAAGTAGCATAAGTAGAGTGTGAAAAGAGACCGTTATATGTTATCTTAGAAAAAAGAGTATTTTCTATTTCTTTTCTTAACTTCGGATCAATTATTATTTCAGCCTCTGATTTTATAATATGATACATAAAAAAAGGACTTTCTTTAGAATACTTTTTCAAGTCAACAGCAAGAGCATTAGTTAATTTATTTAAAAAATCAGGTATATATACGGTTCCCAAATTGTTATCAAGTAAAAATTACCCTATTTCATATAATTCACATAAATAAAGAGTATCAATAGCTGTGCTTTCAAATTTTTCATAATATTTCTGATAAAGTTTATTAATATTATCTAAATCAATAATATCAATATCAAGATTTAATTCATTAATTGCTTTAATTATAGTGTCAATTGTCGCAATACTCATATCATTTATCGTATCATCATATGATAATACAGATAAAGATCTTTGAATCCATTGGATCAGACTTTCTTTATTTATATCAAGATTTTTACCTTTAATAATATCAATAGCATTAGTCATTGTAGCCAATATTATTGGATCATTTTCTTTATATTGTTTTAAATAATTATCGTATTCGTTCTTTTCTTTTGTCGAGTTGTAAAAGAAACCTTCGTCACTTTGAAGATTTTTTATGTGCGTTAACAAAGTATTTTCTAAGCCTTGATCTATATCTATGTTTAACATATCCATTATCTTTAAATAGTACAATGTTCTATTAACATCATCATAAAGACCAGTAACAATAATATCTTCTATTGTCATTTCACGCATTGTTTCGACCAAGTCTTTTAAATATTTTTCTGGTATATCTATATCAAGTTTATCACAAATATATATTGCATTATAAGTATCAAATAAGTATGTATACAAGGTACTGGAGTTTATAATATTAATCTCACAAAATCCACCATCGCGTTGTTTCATACATTCTATGTTATCAAGCAACTCTCGCTCATTGATATCACATGATGTTTTCATTTCATTCTTATGATATAAGAATAATCCACAAAAAAATAACAGTATGCATAACAACGATATAACCATCCAAGTTTGTTTACGATACTTTATCATATTCCCTCCATTGCAATATAGTATGGATACGCCTATACTATTTAGGCGTATCCATAAATTTTACTCAACAAAATCTTTTGTTTTACAAGAAACATTTGCAACTGCCGAATAAGAAACATTTCCAAGATAGATATCCGCTCGGGAATTTATACCTAAGGTACAATCGGCTAATATACTCTGGCCTTCAATATCCTCACGATGTGCAGTAGCCATATTGGTATCATCATAAGAATCCGATGTCCAGGTATAGCTACTACCCGTGACAGAAACCCCTGGCGGCCAAGAAACGGTAACATCTATTCCCGAAAAATTATATGTTTCAGTTAAGGTTATTTTAGTTGCTGTTGTAGGGCCACCATAATATCCACGTAGATATCCGCCAACAACCTTTGTCTTAAACGGCGGCAATAAACAAGTTGCATAAAAATCGCCAACCGTTCGCACTGCACAATATGCATTCTGAGAAGACTGAGCTCGCTTATCAAAAGAAATGGGACCAGAATAAAGATCAATCTCCTCTGCATATTCCTGAATTACTGCGGGATAATTTGCATCTATAAAAGTGTCCATTTCCTGTTCGGATAATTTACTCTCTATACCACAAGTTGCATCTGGCCATTTGAATGTCTGCACAATATAACCATTATCATCATATGTATTAACAATAACCTTTTGACCGTCAATTACAGTTTCTTTTGAGTCCAATAATACTGCTCCCGTACTAGCAAACGCAGAAGTGCAGAACATTATAAGTAGAACGCAACTAAGAAACATAGTTTTTAACAATTTATATTTCATACGTTTTCTCCTCTCTTTTAAATATTTTATCAGAAACATGATTATATACCGTTGTCTGTCCGATTTCTGATAAAGAGTAAACTCACATTACTTCACTATTACTTGATATTACCTTGCCAGCCCAATATATTACCACTCCACCTCTCTGCTGGATAAATTTGGTTTTAATTGACTCTGCTCTGTGGCCTCACACCCAAATAAACGTGGTTTGAGTTTTTCAAAATATTTCCAACACCACAGGACAATGGTCGCTGCCCATAACTTCCGGCAAGATATAGGCAGCTTTAATCTCGTCTGCCAGACGTTCCGATACCAGAAAATAGTCAATACGCCACCCCGCGTTGTTTTTGCGGGCGTTGAAGCGGTATGACCACCAAGAATACGCACCTGTCTCATCCGGGTGCAGATAACGAAAGCTGTCCACAAAACCTGCCGCCAGAAGTTCGGAAAATTTGCCCCGCTCCTCGTCGGAGAAGCCGGCATTGCCACGGTTGGTTTTGGGATTCTTCAAATCAATTTCCTCATGCGCCACATTCATGTCACCGCAGATAATGACTGGCTTCAGCTTGTCCAACCTCTGCACATAAGCACGAAAATCGTCCTCCCAGCGCAGACGATAATCAATGCGAGCCAGGCCGTCCTGCGCATTGGGCACATAAATGTTTACCAAATAAAACTGTTCATATTCCAGCGTGACAGCGCGCCCCTCGTCGTTATGCTCCGCTAGCCCCAGATTATAGGCAACACTCTGCGGCTCCGCTTTGCTGAATACCAGCGTTCCGCTGTAACCCTTTTTCTCGGCGCTGTTCCAAAACTGGTTGTATCCAGCCAGCTCAACCTCTGCCTGACCGGGCTGCATTTTTGTCTCCTGCACGGAGATGATATCCGCCCCGCTATTCTCAGCAAAGTTGTAAAAACCCTTATTAATACAGGCCCTAAGACCGTTTACATTCCACGAAATCAGCTTCATAATTCACCCCGTTTAGCTTTAATACTGATATTTTAACATATCTTAGGCGCATAATAAAGAGCATAAGCGTAATTTATGCCCGCTTAACATTTATCTAATAAAATGGTAAAATAAGCTTAAACCAAATATTGGAGGTGCAATATGCATAATAATTTAACTGCCGATGAGCAGCGTCTGCTGGCACAAACGGTAGCATTATACCCCAAAGCCAAGGCGGCTCTGCTAGAGCTGCTGTCGATTCCCTCAGTGGAAGGAGAACCCGAAAATGATGCCCCTTTTGGGCGACAGGTGGCAAACGCACTGCAAAAAGCTGCGGAAATTGCGGCTGATTTGGGGCTGCAAGCCAACCTGACGCCATATTATCTTACTGTAGACTACGGCGAAGGCAGTACGGAGGACGCTATCGGTGTGCTTAGCCATCTGGACGTGGTACCGTTTGGCGAGGGCTGGCATTTTTCACCTACCGGCGAGGTATTTGAAGATAAAATTTACGGACGCGGCTCGCTGGACGATAAGGGCCCAACGGTGGCGGCTCTGTTTGCGCTGGCCGCTATCAAACAATGCGATATTTCCCCCACCCGCCCGATACGGCTGATCATCGGCGGCAACGAAGAAAGCGGCAGCCGCTGCATTCTACACTACCTCGAGGAACAGCCTGCCCCTGCTTTTGGCTTTTCACCAGACGCGAACTTCCCGGTCATTTTTGCAGAAAAAGGTATTGCTCTGCTCAGCGCCTGTATGGAAACTGTCACTGGCAGGCTGCATGAAATCGAGGCAGGAACGGTGGTTAACGCCGTTCCCGGCAAGGCACGCGCTGTGCTTTCAGGCATACCCGCCAAAACTGTCCGCGCAGCTTTACAGGCTCTCTTTGCGACAGAATTGGCGGAGACAAAACTCATCTTGAACGAGCTGCCGGATAACACGTTGCAACTGACAGCTATCGGCAAGGCGGCGCATGGCTCACAGCCGGAAAAAGGCATAAACGCTGCTGTTCTGCTGCTAAAAGCATTGCTCGCTCTACCGTTATGCCAAGAGGAGGCAGACGCCTGCCGCTGCATATTAACTCTGTTCGGCAAAGATTGCGGCGGCAATAACGCCGGCATCTCCTGCCGGGATGAGATTTCCGGTATGCTCACCTTAAATCTGGGAACATTGCATTTAACAAACGGCGTTTTCACGCTGGGGCTGGATCTACGTTATCCTGTAACCGCTGATTGGACGGCCATATATGACAAACTGAACGCCCGCTGCCGTGAAAACGGTATCGCACTGCAGGTAAACGAGCATAAAGCGCCCCTTTATGTGCCCAAAGAGCAAGATCCGGCGGCAGCGCTGCTATCGCTATACCGGGAATATGAACCAGAAGCCGAGGCGCTGGCGGTTGGCGGAGGCACCTATTGCCGGGCGTTTGACAATTTTGTGGCGTTCGGACCTCTGCGCAAAAGCACGCCGGATTTGATGCACCAGGCAGATGAATATATAACCGAAGCAGATTTTCACTTTTTGTTGGAGATATACGCGCGGGCAATTCTACGCTTGCAGGCTTGTAAACCGCCAGAAAACCATGTATAATAGTATTGTGTGAATCATATTGATTGATAAGTGTATATTTGATTAACGAGAAAGGATAAATGCAATGCAGGTTACCGATTTTTTGATAACCAAAGCTGAAAGCTCTTATCTGCTGGAAAGCTTTACGTTGCGGCAAGCGTTGGAGAAGATGGAATATCATCGCTACACCGCCATGCCCGTTCTAAACAACGACGGTTATTATCTCTACACCCTGTTCGTCGACGACTGCCTGTGGGTGTTCAAGAACTCGCCGAATCTCCGTTTCATCGATGCGGAGAAGATACCAGTAAGCAGCATTAAAACCACGCGGGAAGTACAACCGGTGAACATCTCCGCCCAACTGGGCGAGCTGCTACACAAATCCGTCGAGCAAAATTTTATCCCAGTAGTTGACGATTTGGGCGTTTACATCGGCCTGGTGCGCCGCAAGGATCTGATTGAATACTGCCGGCCGCTGCTGCTAAGAAGGCTGAGAGCAGAAAATAATTACATATCAGAAAAGCACGTCTGACAATAGACGTGCTTTTTTGGTAAAAAATTTTCCTAAAATCTCTAAAAAACGCTTGTCAAACCGTTTAATTTATACTATAATAATAAAGCTGATATTTAATCAACCCATATGGAGTGGTATCGAAGAGGTCATAACGAGCACGACTGGAAATCGTGTTGCCGTGATGAGCGGCACGCGGGTTCGAATCCCGCCCACTCCGCCATAAAAGAAAGGTACTTCCACAAAGAAGTGCCTTTCTTTTATGTCAGAACGAAACGAAAACAGTTGACAGTCGAACGTCAAAGAAAGTAAACATTTATACGCCGTGCTGTTTGAATTGTTAAGAATAACCGCAGGGTAATTCAGCCAAATCCACCAACAAAAAATGTTTGTCGTGACAAACATTTTTTGTTAATTATATTGACAAACCAAAATGATTGTGCTATCATATACTCTACAAGGGGTTAGTTTCCGCTAACCCCTTGACTTAAGGATTCTTGTTAGTTTAAGCTAACGATTGAAAATATTGCAGAAAGGGAGGCAGAAAAATGAAAACGCTAAAGCACGTCAAGCCGGGAGAAACTGTGCGCGTGGTGCGGGTGAACGGTATCAAAGCAGTTAAACGGCATATCATGGATATGGGCATAACCAGCGGCACCGAGATACAGGTTCTGCGCACCGCCCCCTTAGGCGATCCGCTGGAAATTAATCTGCGCAATTTTGCCATGTCTATCCGCAAGGACGACGCCGATATGATCGAGGTTGAATAAACCAGACAGGCAAAGCATAAATATGTATTGGCCAAGCAGCGGCACCGCCCTGCTTTTATTTCAGAATTTTGGTTAGCTGTAACTAACCTGATCGGGAGGTATAAAATGGCAGAAACAATTAGAATCGCATTGGCGGGCAACCCCAACTGCGGTAAGACAACGATGTTCAACGCGCTGACAGGCAGCTCACAGCATGTTGGCAACTGGCCTGGCGTAACCGTGGAAAAAAAAGACGGCAAACTTAAAGGACGTTCCGACGTAATAATCCAGGATTTGCCTGGTATCTATTCCCTCTCACCTTACACTCTGGAGGAAGTGGTAACACGCAATTATCTGGTGCAGAACCGCCCGGATGCTATCATCAATATCGTGGACGCCTCTAATCTTGACCGCAACTTGTATTTGACTACGCAGCTGTTAGAAATCGGTATTCCCGTGCTTGTGGCTCTGAATATGATGGATGTGGTAAAGAAGCGCGGAGACCGTATTAACGTAAAAAAACTCTCCGAAAAGCTGGGCTGCCCGGTCGTAGAGACGGCTGCCATCAACGACGATGGGCTGAAAATTGCCGTGGATAAGGCAATTGAGCTGGCCAGCGCCAAAATCACACCCGACCATACATTGATTTTCAGCGAGCTGACCAATGCAGCTATTCACCAAATCAGCTCTCGTTTGCAGGATAATGTTCCTGAAGCCAACCTGATGTGGTACAGCATAAAAACGTTTGAACGCGATCAGAAAACCGCGGAGCATTTGACCATATCATTGGAAAAGCGGCAAATGATCGATAAGATCATAGCCGGGCGTGAGGCGACGGCAAACGAGGACAGCGAAAGTATTATAACAAACGAACGTTACGCCTACATAGACAGCTTGATGGACGATGTGCTGCACAAAAGCAACGTTGGAGACCAGTTAACTGAAAAAATCGACAGCATAGTCACCAACCGCTTCCTGGCTCTGCCCATATTCGCTGCGGTGATGTTTTTGATTTACTATATCTCGATTTCCACCGTTGGCACACTGCTGACCGACTGGGTAAACGACGGAGTGTTCGGCGAAGGCTGGCAGCTGTTTGGTATTTGGATACCCGGTATACCCGTGTTGCTGGGAGATTTGCTGACGGCCATCAACTGCGCGGAATGGCTGCAATCTCTGGTGCTGGACGGCATTGTCGCCGGCGTCGGCGCGGTGCTGGGCTTCATTCCGCAGATGATGGTGCTGTTCATTCTGCTGGGTATTCTGGAGGATTGCGGCTATATGTCGCGTGTGGCGTTCATCATGGACAGACTGTTCCGCCGCTTCGGCCTGTCCGGCAAGAATTTCATTCCGATGCTGGTGGCCACCGGCTGCGGCGTCCCCGGAGTTATGGCCACACGTACCATCGAAAACGATTCAGATCGCAAAATGGCGGTAATGACTACAACATTTATGCCATGCGGCGCCAAACTCCCAATCATCGGGTTGATTTCCGGCGCACTGTTCGCCAACTCCGCCTGGGTGGCTCCAACTACGTATTTCATCGGTATCGCGGCCATCGCAATTACCGGAGTGATTCTCAAAAAAACCAAGGCCTTTGCGGGCGACCCCTCTCCCTTTGTGTTGGAGCTGCCATCCTATCATATGCCGCGACCCAAGAACATTCTGCTGCATATGTGGGAACGCTCCAAGGCGTTTATCAAGAAAGCCTGCACCATCATCTTGCTTTCCACTATCGTGCTTTGGTTCCTCGGCAGCTATAACACTGCTTTGCAGCCAGTGGATACCGCCGATTCTATTCTGGCAGATGTTGGTCAGACTGTTGCTCCCGTGTTTACGCCGCTGGGCTGGGGCGACCAGTGGGAAGCTGTTGTCGGTACTGTAACCGGGCTGATTGCCAAGGAAAACGTTGTCGCCACTTTCGGCTCGCTTTACGCTGGACTGGACGAAATTTCAAAGGACGGCAGCGAACTGTGGGGGATCGTAGCAGCCAAATTCACGCCGTTAGCCGCTTTCTCGTTCATGCTGTTTAATCTGCTCTGCGCCCCTTGTTTCGCTGCTATCGGCGCAATCAACCGCGAAATGCCCAATCGCCGCTGGACACTGTTCGCCGTGGCCTATCAATGTGGGCTGGCCTATGTGGTAGCAATGATCGTCTATCAGCTGGGCACGTATATTGCCGGCGGCGGCTTCAGCGCCGGTACGGCAGCAGCATTGCTGCTGCTGGCGGGACTGATCTTCCTGCTATTCCGCCCCAACCCGTATAAAAACAAAATATTGCAAAGTAAAGCTGAAACAATTAACAGCAATACGGTTGGCGCAAATAACTAAAACTTCATCAGAGGAAAGGAGCAAGCTATTATGGGAACTTTCATCACAGCGTTAGTTGTGTTCGGAACGGCCGGCCTGATCTGCCGCAGCATGTACCGCAGGCACAAGATAGCCAAGGCAACAGGCTCTATCGGCTGCGGTTGCGGCTGCGAAGGCTGCTCCGGCTGCGACATATTCAAACAACCTACGAAATAATCAACCCCAAGTAAATAACAGCAAAGCCCCCGGCCGTTCCCTAAAGAACAGCCGGGGGCTTTGCTATGCAATTTTAGCTACTTATTCGGCAGCCAGAGCGTAACCCGCGTGATAAGCAGCAATATTGCCAGGAAGCGTCTTGGCCTTGAAATTGTTGGCCAGCGCCCGCTCTACAGCCGCGTTGGAGACGATGTGGGTCAACCCTATGATCGCGCCCAGAGCTACCACGTTGGCGCTCATTTCGTTGTTCAGCCTGGTTTTCGCAGTCTCCAGAATGGGCAGGGCGTACACCTTGACACTTGCCCCCTCCAGCCCGGTAGATTTGACAAAATCACTGTCAATAATCAAAATACCATTCGGTACTATATCAGCTGCGTATTTGTTGTAAGCCTCCTGCGAAAGGCATAAAAGCACATCCGGACAAGTAACTTTAGGGTAATAGATAGCCTCGTCCTTGATAACGACCTCGCCCTGACTGCTGCCGCCACGGGATTCAGGGCCGTACACCTGGCTTTGCGCCGCCTGATAGCCGTCATAAAGCGCTGCCTCAGCCAGCAGCACCGCACAGCGAATAATACCCTGGCCACCGGTGCCGGAAAAGCGAGCTTCAAATTTCATATCACTCCGCCTCCTTCGCGCGAGCCAGCAGACGCGCCATCTCGTCGCCATATTCCACAGCCTCGATTTCAAAATGCTTGCCGATGATGATTTTATCAGCAAGCTCATCATCGCTCATTTTGGCAGCCTGCTGCACCGTCACCGTGTTGTCACGCAGCCACAGCATCATATCCGCCGGCTCCGGCATATCGTTATAGCGTCCGAATGAAACCGGGCAGGTAGAAACTGCCTCCACCACCGAGAAACCCTTGTGATTAGCAGCGTCAACGATAAGGTTCGTCAGCTGCACGGCATGGAACACGTCTCCTCTTGCCACATATGTTGCGCCCGCACCTGAAGCCAGCGCCACCAGATTAAACGCGCGATCAATGCTGCCGTATGGCGCTGTAGTAGCCCGTTTACCGGTAGGCGTGAGCGGCGAAAACTGGCCGCCAGTCATGCCGTAGATACTGTTATTGATGATGATTGCCGTCATATCAATGTTGCGGCGGCAGGCATGAATAAAGTGGTTGCCGCCAATAGCCGCCGCATCGCCGTCACCCATCAGCACAAAAACGTGCAGACGCGGCTCGCAGACTTTGGCGCCAGTGGCAAACGCCAGCGCACGGCCATGTGCTGTATGCACCGTGTTCAGATCCATATAGCCGGACATCCGCGAGGAACAGCCGATACCGGATATAAACAGCACGTCGTCCTGCGGATAATTCAGCTTATCCAGCGCCCGCGCAATAGCCGACATTACAATGCCGTTACCACAGCCGGGGCACCAAATATGCGGCAGGTTGCCGCGAAAATACTTTTCATAAACTGCCTCCATCAATGCACACCCCCCAATTCGGCCAACCTTGTCATGATTGCCTCCTCGATCGTGTGCGGCTTAATCAGCTGGCCATTGGCCTGATTGATTGGCAGAAACGGCGTATCACCCAGTGCGCCGCGAACAATCATAGAAAGCTGCCCCATATTCATTTCCGGCATTACCACCAGCTTTTTTCCGGTGCAAAGCTCACGCACTTTGGCAGCATGGAACGGCCAAATTGTCTTCAGCCGCAACATTCCCGCCTTGACGCCTTGCCGACGCAAGCTCAAAAGAGCATCATGCGACGAACGTGCCACCGCGCCATAAGCAATAATGGCCACTTCTGCATCGTCGAAGTCAACCAGCTCGATTTCGGCAATTTCGTCCACATGGTCTTCAATCTTACCGCAAAGACGCTGCATGACTGCCGCTACCTTATCCGGATCGGCAGTATAGAAGCCGTTTTCGCCGTGCGTCAGCCCAGTAAAATGGTAACGCTCCCCCTGACCCAACGGGATAAACGCCGGAACACCGTTATCTTCCCCGGCAAAAGGCATATATGCGCCCTTATGCTCGCGATTGCGGTCAATAATTTCCGGTTCTGGATCATTTGAAATATCGAAGCCCTCGCGCAGGTGGCCAATTTTCTCGTCCATCAAAAGAATAACCGGAGTGCGATATTGTTCCGCCAGATTAAACGCGCGAATAGTTGCGTAATATGCCTCCGTTACCGAGGACGGCGAAAGTGCGATGACCGAGTGGTCGCCATGCGTACCCCAGCGCGCCTGCATGATATCGCCGGACTGCGGCATGGTAGGCAAGCCAGTGCTGGGCCCAAAGCGCATAACGTCAATGATAACCAGCGGGATCTCAGCCACAGCGGCATAACCAATCAGCTCCTGCATAAGCGAAAAGCCGGGGCCTGAGGTGGCTGTGAACGCCTTGTGCCCTACCATAGACGCGCCGATCATCGCGCCGATCGAAGCTATCTCGTCTTCCATCTGCATAAAATACCGTCCAAGGCGAGGGAACTCCCGCGCTATGTATTCAGCAATCTCTGTGCTTGGCGTAATAGGATAACCGCCGAAAAATGACGCTCCCGCTTTGATAGCGCCAAGCGCGCATGCCTCATTACCCTGCATCAACCTTACATTACTTGTCATCTGCCGCCGCCTCCTTCACCACAAAACAAAAGTCAGGACAATGCACCGAACAGCTCTGACAGCCAATACAGGCCGCCTCGTCCACAACCTCAGCCTTGCCATCGTGACGCTTGCCCAGCACCCCTTTAGGGCAGAGCGCCATACAGATACCGCAGGCTTTGCAGATCTTTTGGTTCAAATCAACCTTATATTTTTTTGCCAACTTCCTCAATCTCCTAACAATTATATCTCAATTTATAATTATACCATAAATCTGTTAAGAAAGCAACGCCAGCATGGAAGCCTCATCCAAAATCGGTATGCCCAGCTTTTCAGCCTTGGCAAGCTTGCTGCCAGCCGCCTCGCCCGCCACTACGTAGCTCGTCTTTTTGCTGACAGAATCCGTCACATTGGCACCTGCCGCCAAGAGACGCGCCTTAGCTTCTGCCCTCGTAAGAGTAGGCAAAGTTCCCGTCAACACAAACGTCTGCCCGGCCAAAGGCTGAGCACCCGACTGCTTATGCACAGGCTCTGGTTTGACGCCGCCTGCCGCCAGTCTATTCAGAAACGCCCGGTTTTCCGGCTCGGCGAACCACTTAACCACGCTTTCTGCAATAATTCCTCCGATAGCATCTACCGCCAGCAAATCATCCAGCGTAGCGTTGCTTATTGCAGCTAAATCCGAGAAATTTTCAGCCAACAGTTGGCCAGCCTTACTCCCCACATACGGAATACCCAGCGCCGCCAGAAGAGCCGAAAGCGGGCGGGTGCGTGCTACATTGATTGCATTCAGCAGGTTTTCAGCTGATTTCTGCCCCATGCGCGGCAACGGCAGCAAATCATCCATTGTAAGTGTAAAAATATCCGCTGCATCGGTGATCTTTCCGGCAGCCAGCAGTTGGTTAATTAGTTGCGGTCCCAGTCCCTCAATATTCATAGCCGGACGAGAGACAAAATGATAAATACCCTCACGCAAACGCGCCGGGCAATGCTGATTCAGGCAGCGCCAAGCCGCCTGACCCTCCTCACGCCTGGCAGGGCTGCCGCATTCCGGGCAGGTGTGCGGCATGACAAATGGCGGCTCCTGCCCGGTACGCTTTTCCGGAAGCGCCCTGATGATTTCAGGAATCACATCGCCCGCCTTGTGCAACAGCACCTTATCACCGACGCGGATATCTTTATCCGCTACATTATCCTCATTATGCAGGGTAGCCTTGCTGATAACACTGCCAGCCACCCAAACCGGCTCCAACACGGCCAGTGGCGTCAGAACACCGGTACGCCCAACACCCACCTGAATGTCCAGCACGGTAGTTTCCACCGCCTCAGCCGGAAATTTATACGCAATCGAAGCACGGGGAGCTTTGGCTGTGTTGCCCAGCTCCTGACGCACCTGTTCATCGTCCACTTTCAGAACCAGACCATCGATATCATAAGACAGGGTGTGGCGTTTCTGCTGCCATGGTTCCAGCTCCGTCACGATAGTATCAATGCTTCCGCAAACAGTTTCCTTAATCACTGGCAAACCTTGCTCTTGCAGGAATTTAAGCGCGTCCTGATGGGTTTGTGGCTGCACCGCGCCTTCCAACAGCAAAATATCGTAAAGCCAGACGGCCAACCTCCGCCCTGCCGTCACATGAGCGTCCAGCTGGCGCAATGAGCCCGCTGCCGCATTGCGCGGATTGGCAAAAGTTGTTTCACCCTGCTCCTCCCGTTGTTCGTTCAGCTCGGCGAAAGCCGCTTTCGGCATATACACCTCGCCCCGAACCAGGAGACGACCGGGAAAACTCTTAAGCCTATGCGGCAGCCCCGCAATCGTCAGCACATTTTCCAGCACATTCTCGCCCACCACACCATTGCCGCGGGTAGCCGCCTGTACTAGCCGCCCGCCCTCATAGGTAAGCGCAATGGTCAAACCGTCGATTTTAGGCTCCAAAACGTAAGTCAGTGGCTTTCCGGCCAGTTTCTCACAACGCGCGGCAAATTCACGCAGTTCCACGCCGGAGAACGTGTTGGCCAGCGAGAGCAACGGCACCTCATGCGTCACCGGGGCAAACTTCTCGTTCCGGCTGCCGCCGACGCGCCTGGTGGGACTGTCTGTCCGCGCCAGATCAGGAAAAGCCTGCTCCAGCTGCTGCAATTCGCGCATTTTAGCGTCATATTCCGCGTCGGTTACCAAGGGTGCGTCCAAGTCATAATAAGCCTGGTTCAACTGCTCAATTTCCGCATATAAAGAGGCAAGGCGCGCTGCCGCGCCCACCTTATCTGTATCAGCCATAGGTTTCAGCCGCCTTTCCGCCGCTGGTTTGACAATTACGCCTTATCCGCCGCGGCAAATTTAGTTTGCAGCATTTTCAGTAAACTATGCTTAGTGTTTTCAATATGATGTGCAGCCGCCACAGCCGCCATTTCGCTGTCGCGCCGCCGCAGCGCCTCGATGACCTCCTGGTGCACTGCCAGAGAGTTCTGGCGCACCTCCACGTTAGCCAGCGATATGATACGGTAGCGTGAAAGCTGCTCCATGATGTTGCTCATCATCTGCACCAGACGCTCGTTGCGGCTGAATTTATAAAGCAGCTCGTGAAAGCGCGCGTCCAGTGTCACCCATTGATCCACATTGCGCTCCTGCCATGTAGCCTTCATTTGCTCAGCCAATTCATCCAGCTGGCGATAATCTTCTGCCTCCATACGCTGCGCTGCCAAACGCACAGCCAGCGTTTCCAGCGCCGTGCGGATCTCATAAACGCTTTCCACATCATCAACCGAAAGCCCGGCCACATACGCGCCTTTTCGCGGTATCATTACCACGAAGCCCTCCAGTTCCAGCCGCCGTATAGCCTCTCTAACCGGGGTACGGCTGACACCCATCTCGTCGGCCAGCTGCACCTCCAGCAACCGTTCGCCGGGAGACAGCTGCCCCTGCATGATTGCGTTCATCAACACGTCAAAAACCATATCCCGCAGTGGTTGATAGCCCTCCAGCCGAATTGGCGATAATTTTTCTCTTGTCATCAGAATCCCCTACAATCTTCCCAAAATTTAATGTGTCGTCACCGCGTGAACAAAGGGATATTTCCCAGAGAGCGCGTCTGCCGCAATCGCTGCCTGCTTTTTATCGCATGCAATGCCAGCCAGCGTTGCACCGCTGCCGCAGAGCAATGGCGTCAAGCCCAAATCTGCCAGTTCATCTGCAAGCTTCGCCAGTTCCCGATATAACTGAAAAGCCGCAGGTTCCAGCCCATTTCCCACCACAGCGCGTAAAGACATCGGGCTGCCCGCCGCCAACGCCTGCAAAACGCCATCAGTGTAAGCGGTGGGCATGAGCGACAGTTCATCCAGCCGGTTGTAAACATCAGCCGTTGGCACAGCAAAACCGGGGTTCACCAGTACCAGACGCAGCTCAGGACAGGGATCAAGCGGCTGAAGTTCCCCACCTGTGCCGGTGGCCAGCGCCGTGCCACCCACAAAACAGAAAGGCACGTCTGCCCCCAGCTTAAGCGCCAGCGCCAGCAAACGTTCCTGAGACAAATTAAGCTGAAACAGCTCATTTACGGCCAGCAGCACCTGCGCTGCATCCGAGCTTCCTCCGGCCAGACCGCCGCCCAGCGGGATATGCTTCTCCAGCCGGATAGTAAGCCCGGCATCCAGCCGAAACTCCTCATGCATCAGTTGATAAGCACGCCACGCCAAATTACTCTCATCACAAGCCAACGCCTGATCAGTAGCAGTAACTTTTGTTTCCAATGACAGCTCTGCTTCCACTACATCGCCGATAGACAGCGTCTGCATAACGCTTTTAAGCTCATGATAGCCGTCGGCACGCTTGCCAAGCACGTCCAGCGAAAGATTCAACTTAGCCGCCGCGATACCCTGATAGGCCATAAATCACGCCTCCTGCTCAACAGAAACACAAAATACAATTTATTAATATTGTACACTAAAAACAAGCTTTTGACAAGCTGCCGCAGCAAAAAAATGAACCCGGCTGAAGATGAGTTCATTTATCTATTGCGGCGCAGTATAACGGCCTAAGCATTGGACAAACCATAGCGCAGCAAATATGAAAAAGGCCGCTCTCTAACAAGAGCGGCCTTTTTGGCAGGGGCACTAGGACTCGAACCCAGAACCAATGGTTTTGGAGACCACTACTCTACCAATTGAGCTATACCCCTTTGCAACTTCATATATTATACACTATCGCGGCGGTATAGTCAAGCAATTTTATTTACGCAATAAAGCCAAAGCTGCGCAGCACCCAAATGAAAATGAGCATGGTGAACAGACAGGCCACCGAGCTAACGGCCTGTACTTCGCCTGCCAAATCACCGTTAGCCCCCATTGCATAGGCCATTGGTACGCCCGCAACAGCGCAAGGCGAGGCAAACGCCGCTAAGATAGCCACCAACTCAACGTCACGACACCCCAACGCTACGAACAGCGGCAGGGCAAGCAGAGGCACAACCAGCAACCGCCCGGAAAGCGCCCACGCCAGCAGCGGCCAATCGTGCATTACACTACCGAAAGACAACATGCCGCCTATACAGACCAGGGCCATCAGCAGAGCGACGTTACCGACATCTGAGATAACGTCGGAGAGCAACAGCGGCAGACGGATACCCGTAGCCGCAAAAAATACGCCCAACATTCCGGCAATAACCAGCTTGTTCTGGAATATTTTTTTAATAATAGTTACAATCGATACCTTGCCGCCGCGAAACGCCTCAAACAGAATAACAGCCAGAATATTAAACAGCGGCACCACAAACGCTGCCATTGAAGCGATAATGCCCAAATCACGGTCGGGATAAATGTTGCCGCCCAGCAGCATGCCGAACAGAACAAAATTACTGCGGTACCATGCCTGAATAACCACCGAGGCGTTGCGCTTTTCCTTAATAAAATGCGGCACCACCAACCACAGCGTCACATATACTAGCAGCACCGCTCCCACCACTTCGGCAATCAGCCAGGGATTGGCGGCGCTTTTGAAATCGGAATTGTAGATGCTGGAGAACAGCATACACGGTATAAAGAACTCAAAAATCACTTGATTGAGCTGCCGAAAATCCTCATATTTCATGAATTTAAGCCAGCTTATCAGCTTGCCCAGCGCCATATAGCAGAACATGGGGAACACCGCCCCAAACGCCAGCCAAAAGTTTGCCATGCTCACTCCCCCAATGGCTTATATTATACACCCATTTAGCAAAACGTGCAAGAAATGGGCGTAAAAAAGAGAGCCACCCTTAAAAAGAGTGACTCTCTAAATAAGCCTTGCAGCCTGAAGCAGTTGACTAGGCGAGGAATACGCCGTTCAGAGTCAACAGAATACCAGCCGCCACAGCGGTACCGATACAACCGGCAACGTTGGGGCCCATGGCGTGCATCAGCAGGAAGTTAGCAGGATTATCCTTCTGACCAACCTTCTGAGCAACACGGGCAGCCATCGGAACTGCGGATACGCCAGCAGCGCCAATCAGCGGGTTCAGTTTTTCTTTCAGGAACAGGTTCATAAACTTGGCTACCAGAACACCACCGGCGCAGGCCGAAGCAAAAGCGAATACGCCCAAAACGAAGATGGAGATGGTCTGAGGAGTCAAGAAAGTAGTGCCCTGAGTGGTGGCGCCAACGGAGGTGCCGAGGAAGATGGTAATAATGTTACACAGAGCATTCTGAGCGGTATCGGAAAGTCTGTCAACACAACCAGATTCACGGAACAGATTACCAAGCATCAACATACCAATCAGAGAAGAAGCAGACGGAACGATCATCGAAACAACGATGGTGTTAACGATCGGGAACAGGATCTTAGTCAGCTTCTTAACCGGCCTTTGCTGCTTCATAACGATCTGGCGCTCATGTTTGGAAGTCAAAGCTTTCATAACAGGCGGCAGGATAATCGGCACCATAGCCATGTAAGAATATGCAGCAACTGCGATCGGACCCATCAGGTGGGGAGCCAGTTTGCCGGACAGGTAAATACAAGTCGGGCCGTCAGCGCCGCCAATGATACCGATAGAAGCAGCTTCAGCAAAGTTGAAAGTTACGCCAGGCACATATTCGTCGAGCATCAGAGCGCCCCACAGTGCCAGGAAAACGCCGAACTGAGCGGCGCCACCCAAGATAAGGCTATTGGGGTTCGCCAGAACCGGACCGAAGTCGGTCATAGCGCCGATACCAAGGAACATCAGCGGCGGGAAAACGCCCAGATGGTCGCCCTGATACAGATAATACAACATACCGCCGATTTCAGTTACGACGGTGTGGCCGTCGGCATCAAAACCCAAAGTGGGGTCAAGCATAACGCCGGAACCAGGGATATTAACCAGCAACATACCGAAGGAAATGGGAACCAACAGCAGCGGCTCAAAACCTTTCTTAATTGCCAGATACATAAACAGCAACGCTACACAAATCATAACCAGCGAACGCCAGTCCAAGATGTAGAACGATGTGCTTTTATAAAAGTCGACAAGTACAGCACCAATTAATTCCACAAGCTTTCCCTCCTATATCCATTTTTCACTTAAATGCTGATTGCTTTTAAGCAATTACATGGCCAGAAGGGGATCGCCTGCCTGAACAGTGGCGCCCTGAGCAACATGAACAGCGGTAACGGTGCCGTCAGCAGGAGCCAGAATTTCGTTCTCCATCTTCATGGCTTCCAGAATCATCAGAACATCGCCGGCTTTAACAGCCTGACCAGCAGAAACGTTTACTTTCAGAATAGTGCCCGGCAGAGGGCTGGTGATATCGCCAGCGGCAGCAGCGGCTTTCGGAGCCGGAGCCGGAGCAGCGGCCGGAGCCGGAGCGGGAGCAGCAGCCGGAG
>DVMH01000029.1 GCA_018715045.1 Candidatus Avidehalobacter gallistercoris | reverse complement strand
GGCAGAGGCCAGGCAGCGGGTGATCGCCGCTGTCAGAGTCGTCTTGCCATGGTCAACGTGACCAATGGTTCCGATGTTTACATGCGGCTTTGTGCGTTCAAATTTCTGTTTTGCCATTTTTCTTCCTCCATAAATTTTTATCTGTTTCCGACTAATCAAGACAAACCTATATCTGAGAGTATATCCAGATATTTTCAATCTATATTTTAATGCAAAAAGCCGCGATTGTCAATCAGCCACGGCAATTTTTCCGCCGCAGAGGCAGTAGTATTTAATCATTTGCAAAACTTATTGTTTTAATATTATATATATATTTGGCAAATTTAAAGCCGCGATGTATACTATAAAGAAGAAGATCGCATTTTGCGATAAAAAACGCTTCCCGAAAGGAGGGGCATATATCATGCCAACACGTCGTGCTCATATCCACGCACCACTGCCGCCGCACTATAAACTGAACGGCAAAAAAGCGTTCAGCTTAGTACTGGGACCGCTTTTTTTTGCAGCCTGCCTATTCTTGCTTGACGGCTTTGAATTTCCCGTGCAAGCAGCGGTAGGTCTGCTGCTTTGGATGTGTGTCTGGTGGGTGCTGTTGCCAGTGCCGGTAGCCGTCACCGCCTTTCTGCCCATCATCATAAACGCCTTTTTAGATCTCGTGCCAATGAGCTCTGTCACCGGCAAATATTTCAGCGAGATAACAATTCTGTTGCTGGGAGCAGATCTGCTCTCCATCTCCTGGGAAAAATGCGGTTTGGACAAGCGGCTCGCCATACGGGCGCTGTGTGTCATCGGCCCCAGAATCAACCAGCAGATAATCGTCTGGTTCATGCTGGCCACGCTTCTTTCGATGCTGCTGCCCAACGCAGTTGTCTGCGCCGTAATGATACCGATCGCCATTTCCATGCTGAAATTCGTCGGTGAAACGGATATCCGCCAAAGCCGCATTGCCGCCGTCATTATGGTGGCAATTGCCTGGGGCAGCGGTATTGGCGGTCTGGGAACACCATTAGGCGGCGCAATGAATCTGGTAGCGGTGGATTATTTTGAGCAGCTCACCGGGCAGGAATACGCCTATGTTTCATGGTCGCTGCACCTGCTGCCAATGCTGGCCGTAATCTGCATATTAAACCTTGCGTTGATTTTCTCCATTAAACTGGATAAAAAAACGTTGCCGGGAAGCAAAGATTTCTTTCTGGCAGAATATGCCAAACTGCCCGCCATGAACCGCGATGAGAAAATCGGACTGTTCATCTTCTGCCTGGCCACAGTGCTGGCATTCCTGCGTCCGCTATACGCGTCGCTGCTCCCGGGTCTGAAGCCCGCATATGTATTCCTGCTGCTGGGTATGCTGGTTATCATCACGCCATCCTGCAAGAAGGAACGTTCCTCCCTGCTGAGTTGGAAAGAGGCTGAGCAGGGTGTGCTGTGGGGTCTATTATTCATCTTTGCAGGCGGCACGGCGCTTGGCGCCATCATCACCGACACCGGTGCGGCCGCCGCCATTGCCGGTATCGTATCGCATCTGAACCTCACCGGCGGTTTCATCACCATTCTGGTGTTTACCGCGTTCACTGTAATGCTGGCCGAAACCGCCAGTAACACTGCCGCAGCAGCCATCGCCCTGCCCATCGTCATCAGCGTAACACAAACCGCAGAGCTGAACCCAATACCGTATATCTACATCACCTCCGCCGCTTTCAACGCAGCTTATATGTTGCCAACTTCAATCCGCGCCATTCCGCTAGGCTACGGCCTATCTCCAGGCTTCCTGTTCCAGCACGGCGTAAACCAGACCGTTGCCACTATCTTCCTGATTTCTGTTGCCGGTTGGTTATTAATGAAATTTTGGCCGTATTTCTGTACGATATAACAGCAGTGCCAGAGCACGCCATCTTCCGGATTGAACAAACAGGTGAAAAAGTTTTATCAGAGTCTGTTAACCTTTTACATGACAAGTTCGGCTAATGCTTTTCTTGCCAAAAAAAGATACCCTCTCTCAACATTGAGAAGAAGGTATCTTTTCTTATTTCTTTCTCCCAAATCACTTTTGTGTTCTCGGAGTAGAGTTAGATTAAGCTTATGCAGATTTATTCACCAGAGAACAAGGCGTATTCCAATCCTGCTCCTTTTAGACCATTCAACAAGCTGCTATTGTTCTGCGTTAAGTTAAAATCAAATATATCATTCCAAAAAGAGCAATACATTCGCACACACATATAATCTTAAAATTGTGAAGTTTCATTGTACCTTTTTTATATTCGTCATAACTAAAAAACACTGTAAGCACTAAAGCAAGAATTGTAATTATCTGAATGTACAACATTTGTACTCCCTTTCACAAAACAATATTTATCTTTATCTATAAAATACAATCTATGCAATATTTTGTGCCTACTTAAATGTAAGCCTTAAAATAACTTTCCTTTTTCAGTGAAAGGCTATCTGATTGGTTATTCGCTGTATTCATATCAATATTTAGAGTTTATGGCTGGAAACACATAATCGAATTGGAACATTTCTTTCAAGCAAAATTTTATCTTCCGCCGCCCGGCAGCGCCGCGCCGATGATCTCATTGATATCTGCGACGCCCTCATGCTCCAGCCAAAGATCCAGACCCTCAATGATTTTCAGCGGCGCTAAGGGATCGCTCATTGTCGCTGCAGCCACCGCCACCGCATTAGCCCCGGCCAGCATAAACTGCAAGGCGTCCTCAGCGCAGGTAATACCGCCCATGCCGATAATCGGGATTTTCACCGCCTGCGCCACCTGATACACCATACGCACGGCAATTGGACGAATAGCCGGCCCCGACAGCCCGCCGGTCACATTGCCGAGCAGAGGTTTCCGTCGTTTAACATCGATAACCATGGCTAAAAATGTGTTGACAAGTGAGACCGCATCAGCCCCAGCCGCCTCCACAGCGCGCGCGATTTCAGTAATATCCGTCACGTTGGGTGAAAGCTTCACCACCAGCGGCAGCTTCGTCGCTTCACGCACGGCGGAAACCACCGCCGCCGCTGTTTGAGGATTAGCCCCATGCGCCATGCCCCCCGCTTTCACGTTAGGACAGGAAATGTTAACCTCCAACCCGGCCAGACCCGGCACATCGTTCACACGCCGGGCGATCTCGGCATAATCAGCTGGCTCGCCGCCTGCAATATTCATCAACACCGCTACGTCATGTTGAAGCACCCACGGCAGCTGCTCGGCCAGCACATTATCCAAACCCGGATTCTGCAAACCCACACAGTTCAACACACCAGCAGGAGCCTCAGCGATGCGCGGTCCGTCGTTCCCCAGACGCGGCGCCAGCGTAGTGCCTTTCACCATCATACCACCCAGACGCTCAATCGGGAATATTTCATTCAACTCCCGGCCATAACCACAGGTACCGGAAGCCGTAAATACCGGGTTTTTCGCTTTGATACCGGCAAATTCCACCGCCAGCTTAGTCATGCCAAAACACCTCTTTCCCTTCAAACACGGGGCCGTCATAGCAAACGCGCTTTTTACTGATAGTACCGTCCGCTGCTCGATGGTTCACCACGCAGCCCACACAGATACCAAAACCACACCCCATGCGCTCTTCCAGCGATACCTGACACTCTACGCCCGCAGCCGCGCATATCTCGGCCACGCCGCGCATTAAGGGCATCGGCCCACAGCAATAGACAATATCTATGCGTGCCTCCCTGATAAGTTCGGCCAGACCCTGCGTCGGATAACCCTGAACGCCCATACTGCCATCGTCAGTGAATGTAGTTATCGCCATGTCCAGTTTACAGAGCCTGTCCAGCGCCAACACGCGCTCCGCCGTCTGTGCGCCGAGCAAAGTTTCGGTATAAACATCACGCTTTTTCAGTTCCAAAAGCAGCGGATAAAGCGGCGCCACACCGATACCCCCGCCGATAACCAGAGCCCGGCGATCATTATCCACAAGAGTGAAACCATTCCCCAGCGGCGCCAGCAAAGGCAGCATGTCGCCCTTTTTCACCTGCGCCAGCAACAGTGTGCCGCCGCCATGCACCTCAAAAAGTATGGTAACGCCGCCCTTTTCTGCATCTACGTCAAATATGCCCATCGGCCGCCCCAAAAAAGGCTGCCCCAACGCGTTAGGCTTCACCATCAAAAACTGCCCTGGCCTGGCCTTAGCCGCCACCTGCGGCGCGTCCAGCGTCAGCTCAAAAATGCCGGGAGCTACCGCAAAAATATCCAACACCCTGGCAGAAACCGCCTCAATTCCCGTAATCATCATTCATCACCCAATTTCTGCAAATTCTTACCACTATAATACCACAAACCAACGTTTCCGCGCAACCCGCGCCGCCAAACGGCCGCAGGCAAAATCCTCTCAAAGATTACATTAGCATTAGGTTCCATCAGCCGCCACGGCCTGTTTAAATATAACTAAAGCTCCGAGCCATAAGACCCGGAGCTTTATTAATTACTTCCACTTGCGTTTTCTGGCAGCTTCAGATTTCTTCTTGCGTCTGACGCTGGGCTTCTCATAGTGTTCATGCTTACGGATTTCGCTCATAACGCCAGAGCGCTGACAAGTCCGCTTAAACCTACGCAAAGCACTGTCAAGGGATTCATTTTTTCCAACTTTGACTTCGCTCACAAATTTCCCTCCCCTCGCAATCAACAGGCAATGCAGTTGAGAACTTGCAGGATCATATCCTCGCAAAAATGATATATGCCGCAGGCGGCATACAATTATCAATATTAACCACTTAGATATTATATAATGTTTTCACCGGTTAGTCAACAGTTATTTAGCAATTTTTGCTTGGCCGCTTCAGCAGATATCGCCCAATTTTTTGCCGCCCAGCAGATGATAGTGCAAATGCGCCACCTCCTGACCGCTGTCCTCGCCGCTGTTGCTGACGACGCGGAAACCGCTTTTGGCAATGCCCTCCTCATCAGCCAGCAGTTTAGCCAGCAATTGAATTTTTGCCAACAACACAGCGTCCTCCTCCGTGCAGTCGGCCAGATGGGCGATATGCTTTTTGGGAATGATCAGAATATGCGTCGGCGCTTTCGGTGCGATATCGCGAAATGCCAGCACATCATCATCCTCGTAAACCTTATTGCAGGGTATCTCCCCCGCTGCGATCTTGCAAAATAAACAATCCGCCATTTTCAACACGCTCCTTTTTTATTATGTAATTTCTCAAGACGAATCACTAACTTTTGCGCAACGCCTGCTCCTGAGCTTTAATAATTTTGCCGCAGAATTTAGCGCAGCAAAGCGGAAGTCATTAGTGAAAAAGCTTTATTCCAGCCCTGTCACCAGCAATTCCCCGTCCGCCGTCAAACCAGTCACGCAAACGCGGCATATCTCGCCATATGCTGCGTCCAGTTCGGGCGCAAATACCGGCAGATAATTCGCCGTGTAGCCGCAAAGCCCGCTTACGCCGTCTTTTTTCTGCTCCCGCTCCGGCAGAAACTCAATCTCCCGCCCGATAAACCGTTCCCTGAACTCACGTCGCGTCTCCGCCACCACGTGGGAAATCTCTTCCGCCCGGCGGTTCTTTTCCACATTCGGCACCTGCCCGGCAAACATTGCCGCCGGAGTTCCCGGACGCCGCGAATAAGGGAAAATGTGCGCATCGGCAAAAGCCATACGCCGCACCGCCAAAAGCTCGTCCGCAAAAATCACATCTGTCTCACCGGGAAAGCCCGCGATTATGTCCGTCGTCACCGCCGCCTCAGGCAGCAAGGCACGGATCTTCACCAACAGCTCCTCATAAAAAGCCAAATCATACATCCTACCCATCAACTGCAGCACTTTACTGCTGGCTGCCTGCAACGGCACATGAAAATGAGGGCAGATAACGGAACTGGCCGCCGCCAACTCCAGCAGGCGGTCAGAAACCTCATACGGCTCTACGCTCCCCAGCCTGAGACGCGCCAGACCCGGCACCGCCGCTGCCTGCTCCACCAGCCGGGCAAATGCGTCATGCTCACCCCAGTCGGTGCCGTAAGCCCCCACGTGTATGCCCGTCAGCACCACCTCGCGGTAACCATCCCGCACCAGTCCGGCAATTTCAGCCAGCACGGCAGACAATGGGCGGCTCCTGACCGGCCCACGCACATACGGCACAATGCAGTAGCTGCAAAACTGGTTGCAGCCGTCCTCAATCTTCACAAAAGCACGGGTACGGCTAGTGCGGCTGTGCCTGTTACCAATCTCGCGGTAATCTCTCACATCGCGCGCCGGCATGACTGCTATTTCCGGCTGATAAGCGTTCAGGCGCTTCTTCTCCGCCCCCGCCGCCGAAAGCTCGTAAAGGCGATGCTTCTCATTCGCCCCCAGCACCAAATCCAAACCCAACGCCGCCGCTTCCTCCGGCTTCAGTTGGGCATAACACCCGGTGGCAACCACAAATGTCCGGGGGTTGGCCGCCCGCGCCCGGCGCAGCATATTGCGGCTTTTCTTCTCGGCCACCTGCGTCACGGTGCAGGTGTTCACAACAGTCACCTCTGCTGCCTCGCCGAACGGCACCTCCTGCCAGCCATGCTCGCAAAACACATTTGCGATAGCGGCGCTTTCCTCCTGATTAACCTTGCACCCCAGTGTAAAGATGGCAAAACGGCGTTCCGTCATATTTTCCGCCATGCTTCACACCTCCCGTCCATTCAAATCACCCCATTGATACATCACAATAGATAGAACCGCAATGGCCGCCGTCTCCGTCCGCAAAATCCGTTTACCCAGCGTCACCAGCCGCGCTCCCCGCGCCGCCGCCAATTCCGCCTCCGCCGCTGCCAGACCGCCCTCCGGCCCAATGATAACCGCACAGGCCGCAGGAGCCGCTTCCGCCAGCGCCTCAGACAACGCCACGCCCACCGTGTGGCCGTCCGCCTCCTCCCAGGGCATCAAAACCCTACAGTCCGGCGGCAATGCCGCCAGCGCTTCGGCAAGACCCTGCACCGGAGCAATCTCCACCAGACGCGTCCGCCCGCATTGCTTGGCCGCCGCATCAGCAATCTTCTGCCAGCGGGCACGCTTGGCCTCAGCCTTATCACCGGTCAGCCTTATCACGCTGCGCTCCAGTGCCAGCGGTACGATACGGCTTACGCCCAATTCAACCGCTTTCTGAATGACTATCTCCATGCGCTCGCCCTTAGCCAGCCCCTGCAATAAAATCAAATTAAGCGGCGCCTCGCTGTATGCCGCCAACTCCGCCAGCAGCCGTGCACGCACAGTGTCGCCCACCTGCGTCAGTTCCGCTTCAAAAACCCGGTTGGCGCTGACAACGGTTATCTTATCGCCCACCGTCCGGCGCAGCGCCCGGCTTAAATGCCGGCTGTCCGAGGGAGATAACGTCACTTCGTCGTCCACCGCTGCCACGTCCTCCAGAAAAAACCGCATGACGCGCCCTCCTTCTGCTTATTAGTATTATTCTAACATGAATTCTAGCTGCTGACAAGCCAGAAGCGTAATAACGGTAGGCAATAACACCCTTTGACACAGCAGACACGCCGCTATCATATCCTGAACGCAACAAGAGCCGCGCTAACGCGCGACTCTTGTTGCTGTGATAGTGTATAGTTGTGTGAGCTTTTCAAAATTCATGATGCGGCAGGAGAATTCACCACTGAACCGCTGTTGCAGGTCTATTATAAACCCTTTTTCCACATTTAGCAAGCCTTTTTTTAGGAAAAATCTTAATAATTTGACATTTTTTCAAATTTATTAGTCTTAAATTGGAGGAAACCATAAGCAAGAGGTCATATAATCTTCGGCCAGAATCGGGCAGAATAAGCATTACTGCTGCTTCTTTTTTTTCTGCCCTTTATAGCTTATGTGCTGATAAGCAGGTTTGCTACTTTTTTTGGCGGCCTTTTTAGGCGCCGACTCATCAGCGGTTTTAACGCGCTCTTTCGGGCGGTCTTTCAGGTACTTAAAGTTGCGGACGATAAGCACCAGGCCCTGCACCACTAAGTAAAGCGAAAGAATAATGCAGGATTTTTCCCACCATCCTTTTAAAAACTGCAAATGCCCGGTCAGGCCAGTCAGCCAGACCACGCCGCCCACGCCCGCCGCTGCCAGACCAATCAGGATACGCTTTTTGGCTACATCACGCGGCTTCCAATAACTTTCGCCGGTGATAATGCGCTGATACGATGCTTTGATACAGAAACCCAGTATCAGCCACATAAAGACCAGCAACAGCAGCAAACAAACTTTCCACAGGCTGTGGCCGGAAAAATCCGCTTCGCTCAGGCTGGGATAAAGGCCGGGGATAAAAAACGTCAGCGGCACAAATACAATATAAGCAACGTAGCTGAAAGCCAGCGGCCAGCAGCTTTTATCATAACGAAACATACCAATCAGGCTTTTAACGCCAACCATCACGCCATAAAGAAACACGGCAGCCAAGCCGAAAATAATAGCTCTCAAACCAAACACCTCATAAAATCTATTTCGCCCGCTGAATTATAAGGCAGACAACTTATATATATTCTCGCCGCGATGCTTTTTTCCTTTAAATTCGCGCAAAGAAAAAAAAATTGTAAAATTCTGCCGCGGAAAAGTATTTGGGGGTTTTAATATTATAAACGATGTGATATAATATAGAAAACAAAATGCACTCGTTCAGATTAATGCTTGTGTTAACTGAGCATCAACGAACTGCCAAAGGGCACAAAGCGAGGTCGATACTCATGTTTAAAATCATCACAGACAGCTGCTCGGATCTGCCGCCGGAATTTCTGGCCAAGCACAACATCAGCGTAGTGCCGCTGCACTTACAGGTTGATGGTGAAGATTATACCCCCGGCGAGGATATCTCAACGGAAGATGCGCTCTCAAAAATCGCCGCCGCCGCCGATATGCCCAAAACCTCACAGCCCACGCCCCATGCCTACGCGCAGGCGTTTGAAGCTGCCGAGGAAGAGGAAATCCTCTGCCTGACGCTATCCTCTGAACTTTCCGGCAGTTTCAATTCGGCTAATCTGGCTGCGCAAGGTTCGCCAAAGAAAATCGTCGTCCATGACACCAGAGAGGGATCTTTCGCCCAGGGATTTCAGGTCATGCTGGCCGCGCTCTTAAAGGAAAAAGGCAAAACGCTGGAGGAAATCAGGCAAAGGTTGTCGGAATATTACCAACAATCCAGCATTGTGGTTATTCTGGAGAAATACGATAATGCCATTAAGGGCGGACGAGTGAACAAATACGCCGGCAAAATCATCGAAAAAATGAACATACGAGGTATTATCGAGGTCATCGACGGCAAGGTTATTGTGGTAGATAAGGCGCGCGGCGCCGACAAAACATTCCAGAAAATGCTGGAACGCATCGCCAGCAAGGCGGATGATTTCTCCAAAGCCATCGTCGGTATCGCCCACTTTCAAAATCTTGAAATGGCCGAAAAATACCGCGAAGCCATCGAACGCCTACTCTGCCCAGCGCAGATATTGCTTGGCTCCATCAACCCGGCGCTGGGCGTCTACTGCGACAAAGGAGGCCTGGTCATCAGCGTAGGCCCGGAGCCTGCCAGCTTTGCCGGCGCATAAACCAACACAGCATAAAACCCCGCCCGGCGCCTGCCGTACGGGGTTTCTCTTTTATATTCGCTTGGCCGCGCCGCTTACTCAGCGGTGTAGGGCAGCAGAGCCACCACGCGGCTCTTCTTGATCGCCTCGGTCAGCATACGCTGATGCTTGGCGCAGTTACCAGAAACACGGCGAGGTAAAATCTTACCGCGCTCGGTGATATAGTTGCGCAGCTTGGCGGTATCCTTGTAATCGATATATTCCGCCTTATCAACGCAGAAACGGCAAACGCGACGGCGGCTGCGGCGGCCACGGTTGCCGCGGAACGGCCGGCGTTCTTCTCTTGCTTTTTCTTCAGCCATTTTGCATATCCTCCTTATCAGAATACAACCGCAAAAAGCGGTATCATTTCAAACTTAAAAGGGCAGGTCATCGCTGGTCATCGGCATATCATCGCCAGGCGCTGCGCCAAAGCTGCCGCCAAACGCGGGCGCAGCCGGGGCAGCAGTATACCCGCCAGCACTGGCTCCCTCACCCTTTGGGGAAAGGAAAACCACCCTGTCGGCAATAACCTCTGTCACATAACGGCGCTGACCGTCGTTGCCTTCGTAATTACGAATCTGCAAACGCCCGTCAACAGCTGCCATACGACCTTTGGCAAGATATTGCGCACAATTCTCACCCTGTTTGTTCCAAACCACGATACTGATAAAATCGGCCTCACGGTTCCCATCCTGCCCGGAAAAAGGGCGATCCACCGCCAGCGTAAAAGAACAGACAGCTTTACCGTTTGGGGTAAAACGCAGTTCGGGATCACGCGTCAGGCGGCCGATCAAAACAATTCGGTTTAACATAACTTTCACACCTCTTATTCAGGCAAGCGGGTAACGAGATAGCGCAAAACGCTGTCCGCAATACGGAAATTGCGTTCCAGCTCCTGCGGCAGCTCAGGCTCGGCCTTAAAGGTCACCAATACATAGTAACCCTCGCGAAGTTTTTCGATCTCATAGGCCAGTCTGCGCTTGCCCCAGATATCGGTTTTCACAACTTCGCCGCCATTTGCCTGAATCAGTGCGTTGAATTTTTCAACAGCAGCCGCGTACTCTTCCTCCGCCATTTCCGGGCGCAGGATGTACATAGCTTCATAATCACGCATATTCAGCACCTCCCTTCGGACTTCTGGCCGCCCACAAAGCATGAACGGCAGGGATTAAAAAACAAAATCTGCCAGCATAGCCAGCCTTAATATTTTAACAGAAAAATCCGCTAAAGGCAAGTCCGTTTGGCGGATTTTTTTAGTATACAACACTTTTTACTATGGAATTAGATACTGCCATCACTCTCAAAAGCGCCAGAGTGCGTTAGATACACAAAGCGATCATGCAAGGCAAGGTAACGACATTGCGCCAACAGAGCAAAACAAGCCCGCAACAAAGCATATGATCTGCTATGATCTCTTCTGGCTTCTTTGTCTTAACACCTCGCCCAAAATCATAGCACAGCTGGCGCTAACGTTAAACGAGTTGATTTTGCCGCGCATGGGAATCTTGACAAAAAAGTCGCATTTATCTGCCACCAGCTTCGGCAGACCTTTGCCCTCACTGCCCATAACCACGGCCAGAGGCACGGTCAGATCCGCCTGCCACAACGTATCAGCCTGCTCCATACGTGTACCGCATACCCAAACGCCCTGCTTCTTCAAATTATCCAGAGTGACAGCAATGCTGGAAACACGAGCCACCGGCATATATTCCGCCGCGCCCGCCGCCACCTGCACCACTGTCTCGTTAACCGGAGCGGCGCCGTGCTTGGCAATAATCACGCCGTGCGCCCCAATACCTTCGGCCGTGCGCAAAACGGCGCCAAGATTGTGGGGATCCTCCACGCCTGCCAGCACGACCAGCAGCGGTGGTTCACCTTTCTCTATAGCCTGTGCCAGAATATCCTCCAAGCTGGCATAGGCAAACGGCGCGCAAAGCGCTACTACACCGCGGTGGCCAGGATAGACCGCATCCAGCTTGGCGCGCTCCATCTCCAGATACGGAACACTGTTTTTCCGGCAAAGCTGCCGCACCTGCCGCAGAAAGCCCGCCTCCTGCCCTGCCGCCGCCAACACCTTATTCAGAGTGCGTCCGCTGTGCAGCGCCTCCAGCACTGGATTTTTGCCACGGATAACGTCCTGCTCAGGCGCTTCACGGCGCTTATTCTGTGGTCTATATTCGTTGTTGTAGGTTTTTTTCGGCATTTTTACCTCTTAATTTATACGCTAACTTAATAAAACGCCATAGTTCATTATCTGATAACCCAATATAAGCGCAAGATAGAGCGCTATCATCGCTTACCGCGACAATACGTTTTTACACTTGCCGCAGCTCATCGCGCCCTCAAAGCAGACGCCAAGGCTGTCACACGTCGCCCCTGCCTTGGCAAAAAGCAGCGGAGCAACTTCCCGTACCTCGGCCAGCATGGCGTTAGCCAACGTGCGAATTTCCCATTGCGCCCGATTGCAGCAGCGCAACTGGAAAAAATGCCAGAGGCTCCGCACGTTCATCGTCACCACCAGACTGGTAGAAGCGGCATTAGGCAGAACGAAACGCGCGTCCTCCGCTGGAACACCCGCCGTCAGCAGTTCTTCATAAACCGCCTGCGCACCGGCCATCGCTTTATCAAATTTGGCCTTAAGTTCCGGGTTGGCGGCCACTTTAGGCGGCGTTACATACTCAAACTGCTTCTCTTTTACATAGCGCTGCGATTTCTGCGAAAAAGAAACGCCAACACGGTGACGCACCAGCTGGTGCGAACAGGCGCGGCTGATACCAGATACGGCAAAAGTAAAGCTGACGTGCTCCATCGGGCTTTCATGCCCCAGGGAGACCAGTTTCTGCACAAAACTCTGCACCTTTTCCGGTGTAAAGCTGTCCATCAGTTCGTCCGCACCCTGGCTGGAATAGCACAGGCGCGCCGCCGCTGCCACCAGCTTTTCCGGCTCCGGCGTATAGTCAAGCAATGTTACTTTAAGCATTTTTTTCTCCCTCAATTTCCCATAAAACGGTAAAACAGCGCTCAAGCCGAGCCGCCGCCCCGGTCAGATACCAATAGCCCACCAGCGCTTCCAAGCCTGTGGCGGCATGATACTCGCCTGGGGTCGCCCCTTTGGGGGTATGCTGCCCTTTGGCGTTGCGCGCCCGGTGGAACACGCTCTGTTCCTGCCCGTCAAGCTCGGAAAGTAACCGCCGCGCCAGTTCAGCCTGTGTACCAGCCCGCACCAAAGCAATGGCTTGAGTATGCAGATCGTCCACCCTGCGTACGCCTGCTGATAGAAGATGATTGCGCACTGTCAGTTCATAAAACCCGTCGCCGATATAGGCCAGCGTCAAAGCCGGCAGCAGTTCCGGCTGGTCAATCAATGCTTTTACTTCAAATCCGTTCGTGGTTATCCCTCAATTCCGCGTTTTGCTCTGCTTTTAGTCGGCCAATTTCCAATGCACCGCATCCGCGCCGTCCTCCAGCACGATACCCAGCTTCTTAAGCTCGTCACGAATCTGGTCGGCAGTCGCCCAGTCCTTGTTGGCGCGTGCCTGTTGGCGGATCGCGATGATCAGCTCCATCAGCTTCGGTGTAAGTGAGTCGCCGCCCGCCCTGGCCTTAGGCTTAATGCAAGCAATCACGCCATCGATCGCATCCAGCGCCGCTTTGGCATCATTGAGCGCCGCCAGATCCGCAGCCTTGGCATAGCTGTTCAAAACTTTGGTGTAGTCAAATATCGCCGCAATCGCAAGCGCCGTGTTAAAATCGTCATCCATCGCAGCGGCAAAGGCAGTTTGCAACGTAGCTGTCGCCGCAGCAAGATGCTCCGTCGCCGCAGCATCCTGACCGCCGCCCGCCTTGACTGCTTCATTCAGCAAGCCGTAAGCGTTGCGGATACGGGAAAGGCTTTTCGCCGCCACCTGTAACTTTTCGTCATCAAAGTCGATGGGGCTGCGGTAATGCGTGTTCAGCAAGAAGAAACGCACCACGTCACCGGGGAATTTTTCCAGAATATCACGCAGCAGGAAGAAGTTGCCAAGGGACTTGCTCATTTTCTCGTCATTCACAGTAATGAAGCCGTTGTGCAACCAATGCCGCGCAAAACAGCAGCCGGTGGCCGCCTCGGCCTGCGCGATCTCGTTTTCGTGATGGGGAAAGATCAAATCTGCCCCGCCGCCATGGATATCAAAGCCATCGCCGAGGTATTTGCGGCTCATGGCCGAACATTCAATATGCCAGCCAGGACGTCCCTTGCCCCAAGGGCTTTCCCAGTAAGGCTCGCCGGGCTTCGCCGCTTTCCACACGGCAAAGTCCATCGGATTGCGCTTCTGATCGCCAATCTGCACCCGCGCTCCCGCCAGCATATCGTCCAAATCGCGGCCGGAAAGCTTGCCGTAATCAGCAAATTTCTCCACGGCAAAATACACGTCGCCGTTCACCTCATAGGCTACGCCGCGCTCAATCAGCTTCTCCACCAGGGCGATAATATCCGGCATATGCTCGGTCACCCTTGGGTGATAATCGGCGGGCAGCACGTTCAACTCCTGCACGTCCTCAAAATAGGCCGCGATGTACTTTTCCGCCACCTCGCCAGGAGCGATACCCTCCTCATTCGCCCGGTTAATGATTTTATCGTCCACGTCGGTGAAATTCTGCACATAAGTCACATCATAACCCGCGTACTTAAAATAACGCCTTATTGAATCAAAAACCACAATGGGCCGCGCATTGCCCAGGTGGATATAATTATACACTGTAGGACCGCAAGCATAAATACCCACCTTACCCTCGTGCCGCGGCTCAAATTTCACTTTTCGCCCCGCCATCGTGTCATAGACAAAAATCGCCATCTTTTCGCTCCTTTTCCCGTTAATATTACCAATTCTCTGGCAGAACTGCCCAAATATCGTGTTGGGATACCCGCCGCCAGTCAAATTCCGCCGTCAGCTCGCCAGGCGATACCGGGGCGGGCTCCGCCAAAAGCCCCGCCCACCACGCCAAAAGACCGATTATCTCCTCCGGGCGATGCTTTTGCGCCAGTTCTCGCAGTGAAAGCGCCCTGTCGCGCTTAGCCAGCCGTTTGCCGTCCGCCGCCAGCAACAGCGGCACATGATAAAACTGCGGTGGTTTATAGCCCAACGTTTCATGCAGCCAGCTTTGCCGTGCCGCCGAAGGCAGCAAATCACGCCCGCGCACCACATGGGTAACCCCCATAGCAGCATCATCAGCCACCACCGCCAGCTGATAGGCAAATACGCCGTCTGCACGCCGAATGATGAAATCGCCGCAGTCCGACGACAGATTCTCACGATACTCGCCTAAATTACCGTCTTGCACAGCCACATCCAAGTCAGGCACAATCACACGCCAGGCCGGCCTTATGCCGGAGGCTTGGCGCTCCGCTATCTGCACCGCGCTCAAAGCACGGCATCGCCCGTCGTATACCACTGCTCCGTCCTCGCGGTGCGGCGCATTGGCAGCCAAACGCTCGGCCCGGCTGCAAAAGCAGGGGTAAAGCAGCCCCCGCGCGGCCAGTTCATCAAAAGCCGCTTGATAATACTCACTGCGTTTGCTTTGGCGGTAGACGTCAGTCAAGCCGCCTTCGTCCCAGTCCAGTCCCAGCCAACGCAAATCGGCCATCAGCTGTTCGGCGTTCTTTACCGGGCAGCGTTCGGCGTCAAGATCCTCAATGCGCAGTATCAGCCTGCCCCCGGCGTGGCGTACATCCAGCCAGGCCAAAAGCGCGCTGAAAGCATTCCCCAGGTGCATCGCCCCGCTGGGGGTGGGAGCAAAACGCCCGCAAACCCGCGCCATTATTTAAATCGCACCGCCGTGCCATATGCCAAAATCTCTGCCGCGCCCGCCATCACGGCCGCCGAAGCAAAACGCACGTTAACCACTGCATCCGCACCCAGCGTCTCAGCCTCCTGCACCATGCGCTCCAAGGCCTCGTCACGCGCTTTCGACATCATGTCAGTATACGCTTTAAGCTCGCCGCCCACTATCTGCCGTAAGCCCTGCGTAAAATCCCGCCCAATGTTCTTTGATTGAATAGTATTCCCCTTCACCAGCCCCAAAAGCTCAAATTCGCGGCCAGGGATATAATCAGTATTTACCAAAACCACTTTGCCCATATTCGCAGCCCCCTATATATAATATTAGTTATTCTGTCGTGATCGTTACGGTTTTAGTGGCGTTGTTCCAGTCCACCTTGCAGCCGAGAGCTTCCGATACCGCACGGAGCGGCAGCAGCGTCCGCCCGCTCTGAGCCCTGGCCGGAACGTCCAGCGTCTTGATCTCTTCAGCCACCTGCATTTTGTCTGAGCCTAATTCCATACGCACCACAGTTTGCCCTTTCTGGGCAGTAATTTTGCCCGCGTTATAGTCCACCGTTGCACCCAGCGCTTCAAATATCACACGCATAGGCAGCATCACACGGCTGCTCTCCACATAAGGCGGCACGTCAAATATAAGTTTCTCGCCGTCCAGCAGCACTGAAACCTCACCCGGTACGCTCACAGTATTGCCATCAACCGGATTAGATACGCCGCTCCCAGTATAAGCCGCCGCCACAACGCGTTTCAACGCCGGACTTGCTTCCACCGAACCATAACGGAAGTGAATTGTTCCGGCCACCTGTTCATTAGCCGCACAAGCCGCCATTTGTGCAGCGATTTCCTTACCATCAAACCAGGCGTTGTCGCTGGCCTTGGCTTCCAACGTCTTATAATCCGCCAGACCGATATAGAGCTTGACGCCAGTGCTGCTGGTCACATCACACCACCAGTCCAGCAGCGCAGTGAAATCCGCTGTTTTGTGGCCGCGCTCCCAGTAAATCTGCGGCGCGATATAATCCAGCCAGCCCTCCTCCACCCAGAGCTTGGTGTCGGCATACATATTATAATAGGAAGAATACGTGCTGGTGGTGTTGCTACCCGCAGGGTTCAGCGTCTTGCTCGCCCAAATGCCAGCCGGGCTGATACCAAAATCCGCTTTCGGAGCGTTCTTCTCCATAAACTTATGCAAACCCTGCACCAACTGGTTCACGTTATCACGCCGCCAGTCGCCGATATCGGCAAACCCCGCGCCGTATTTAGCATAGGTAGCTGCGTCGTCAAAATCCGTACCGGGATAAAAATAGTCGTCCATATGTATTCCATCGACGGCATAATTTTCCAAAAGCTCCTCCACGCCATCGATAACCAGCTGACGTACCGCCGGGATACCCGGATCAAAATAATAATTGTCCTTGTATTTGACCACCCATTCCGGGTGCATTTTAGCAGGATTATCCGCCGCCAGCTTATCCCATTCAGCCGCCGCACGGGTAACGCGATAGGGATTTATCCACGCGTGCAGCTCCAAACCGCGTTGATGCGCACCCGCCACCCAATATGCCAGCGGGTCAAAATCATTCTCCGGCGCCTCGCCCTGCGTTCCCGTCAGATAAATACTCCACGGATACAGATCGGATTGATAAAAAGCGTCCGCGCAGGGGCGCACCTGCAAAAACACCGTATTAAAGCCCAAGGCTGCCGCATTGTCCAGAATTTCGTCCGCCTGCTTTTTCAATTCCTGCTCCGAGGCAGTCGGCGCTGCCGGGTAATCCAGATTAATCACTGTAGACACCCAAATACCGCGCATTTCCACGTCAGCGTTGACATTAGGCGCCGCCACCGCCACCGAGCTTCCCACAGTCCTCGGCCAGAACGGCAACGCCAGATAAGCCAGCACCGGGCAAAGCAGCGCCAGCAGCAGTAAATTCCGCCAAATTTTCATCATATTTCCCCCTTAAAAACAAAACTATCACCCCGGAGGTTAACCGCCGTAGTGATAGTATAACATATTTTTCCGGTCACTTCCATAGCAGAACAAGAATTTTACAGTCCACTGCACCAAAAGCTTGCAGGTAATTTACGGCAATTTCAGCCTGCCGTCACGCCGCAACAAACTCCCAGCTGATGAACATTCCGGCAATATCCGCAGCCGAAACCGTCCATGCTACCAGAACTCGTTAATTCTTTAATCTACATTCTTGCTGATAAACACATACGGGCAGATTTATATAACCTTAAACATGCAGTTATTATAAGCAGCATTTGGCTCCAGATCAACCGACTGTACAGCGCCTGATATCTCCTGAAGATTTGTACCGTCCGGCATTTTAATGGCGCCCCTGGCATTGGCAACATCATTTTGAAGCGGAGCATTTTATGGGTAATATCTATTTGGAATATGTACTTTTATCTGCAACCATGGCCAGTTATACTTACGAAACAAATAATGAAGAAAGTCAACCAGAACAAACTTCAATGTACTTACTGTCGCAATGCTGCAATTCAGCCTGGAAAACATTGCTTTAGAGGCATATTTATGCTAGAATATAACCAAACAGGCATAGATATTGAAAGGAGCTAGCTATGGAAATCAGAGTTCTTCGCTATTTTCTGACGGTAGTCCGGGAAGAAAGCATCACAAAAGCAGCAGAATCGCTGCATATCACCCAACCCACTCTAAGCCGCCAGCTGGCGCAAATGGAGGCAGAAATCGGCGTTAAACTGTTTAACCGCGGCACCCGCAAAATCACACTTACCAACGAGGGCATTTTACTGCGCCGTCGGGCTGAGGAAATTTTGCAGTTGGTGGATAAAACAGAACAGGAACTGCTGGAACAGGAAGAACAGGTGGAAGGCAAAATCACCATTGGCAGCGGCGAGATCGCCTCGGTGCAGCTGCTGCCGGATCTATTCGCTTCGTTTCATCAAAAATATCCCCGGGTCACTTTTGATTTATATACAGCCACTGCTGACCAGGTAAAAGAGCAGATGAATCAGGGTCTGGTAGACATTGGCCTGCTGCTGGAGCCTATCAATATTGAGAAATACGACTTTATCCGCCTGGGAATGAAAGAAACATGGGTAGTTGTGATGCGCTCTGACGACCCTCTGACAGCCAAGTCATATATTACCGCCGATGATCTGACCGATAAACCGCTGATTTTGCCTCGCCGGATAAATGTACAGCGAGAACTGGCCAGCTGGTTCGGCGATTATTATGAACAGCTGCATGTGTTGTTCACCAGCAATTTAAATACCAACGCAGCGATCATGGTAAACAGCGGTTTGGCATATTCGCTGTCAATTGAGGGCTCCCTGCCGTTTTGGGATCAAACCAAAATAACCTACCGGCCGCTTTATCCGCTGTTAACCGCCACCAGTGTATTGGCGTGGAAAAAAGGGCAACCATTCAGCCCGGCGGCAACCAAATTCATCGCTCACGTCAAATGCTTTTGGGGTATTGATAAGTGTTGATAAGCATAAAAACTAAGCATTGGTTATATCAGGCATTTCGATTTATAATGTAAGTACGGTGAGGCAAATGTATTCCATGCCCAAAACCGTTGTAAAATTTCTAATATTAAGGAGGCAAAACAATGTTAGGTAATTTTTCTTACTGCAACCCCACCAAACTGTATTTTGGCGAGGATTCGCTAAAATTCCTGAATGAGGAGCTGCCCAAATACGGAGCCAAGATCATGCTGACATATGGCGGCGGTTCGATCAAGCAAAACGGCATCTATGACGAGGTTATGGCCATCTTAAAAGCTAATGGCAAAACTGTTTTTGAGGATCCTGGCGTAATGCCCAACCCTACCGTAGAAAAACTGTATGAGGGCTGTCAAATTGCTCGCCAAAATGAGGTAGATTTGATTCTGGCCGTTGGCGGCGGCTCGGTTTGTGATTATGCCAAGGCGGTTTCTGTTTCGGCCTATTGCGAAGAAGACCCCTGGGATAAATATTATCTGCGCATGGCGGACGTGGACAATAAGATCATACCGGTGGGCTGCGTTCTGACCATGGTGGGCACCGGTTCGGAAATGAATGGCGGCGCGGTCATCACCAACCACGCCAGCAAGCTGAAGATAGGCCATGTATTCGGTTCCAATGTGTTCCCCAAATTTGCTGTTCTAAACCCGGTATTCACATATACGCTGCCGCAATACCAGATGGTTGCCGGCATTTACGATATTATGAATCATATTACCGAACAGTATTTCTCCGGCGAAGACGACAACACCTCCGATTATATCAGCGAGGGATTGCTGCGCTCTCTGATCCACAGCGCCCGCATTGCCGTCAAAGACCCCAAGAATTATGAAGCTCGCAGTAATATCATGTGGACAGCAACCTGGGCGCTCAATACACTGGTGGCAATGGGTAAAACCACCGACTGGATGGTGCATATGATCGGCCAGTCTATCGGCGCTTATACCGACGCAACCCACGGCATGACCCTTTCCGCCGTCTCCATGGCATATTACCGTCATATCTGCCCATATGGCCTGCCGAAATTCAAACGGTTCGCCATCAATGTCTGGAATGTCGATCCAGCTGGCAAAACCGACGCGCAAATCGCTGCCGAGGGGCTGGAACGCATGGAAAACTGGATGCGGGAAATCGGTCTGGTCATGAATATCAAAGAGCTTGGCGTCACCGATGATATGCTGGAAGGGATCGCCCAAGGCTCATTCATTATGGACGGTGGCTATAAGGTGCTGACACAAGAGGAAATCATCAGCATTTTAAAAGCCAGCATGTAAAAGCAGCAGCAAAAAAGAACTCCGAACCAATACGGTTCGGAGTTCTTTCTTTTTGCTAACAATATATCTTATTATTTGCCTGCTGCCGTCAAATTCAAGCCGTTTACCCAAGCGGCCACTTCAATCTGAGAAGTACTGCCGGAGAAGCGGCGACCATCCAGCCAAACAGCACCGTCGGCTAAACTATGCAGCCCAGTGGCACTGCTGCCGATACTGCTGCTGCCAGAAGTGCAGAAAGGCACAATGGTTTTACCGTTGAAATCATATGTCTCCATAAATGTACTGATGATACGCGGCGCCTGCCCCCACCAAATCGGATATCCGATAAACACAGTATCATAATCAGCCATATTAGCCACACTGTCGCTGCCAATGGCCGGGCGGGAATCAGGATCATTCATTTCAATGCTGGTGCGGCTGTTGGCATTGTTATAGTTCAAATCTGCCGAAGTATATGGTGTTTCCGGGGTAATCTCGTAAAGATCGGCATTGAGGGTCGCAGCAATATGCCGTGCTACATTTTCCGTATTATTGGTAGCAGAGAAATATGCCACCAGAATTTTCGGCTCACTGCCTTGATTGTCATTTTCTTCGTCCGCAGAAGTCCCCGGGAAAAAGGTGGATAAATTCAACATTACTGCCGCCACCTGTGCCCGCGTAGCGGGGTTGGCGTCGCCGGTAAAGGTGGGAATATCCTGCGTCACAGCCTCTTCAGTATACCGGCTCATAATCAGATTCAGTTGTTCCTGTGTGATCGCATCATTGGGTCCAAAAAGCCCTTCGCCATAACCATTAACTATGCTCTGCTGCATGGCCCATAAAACAGCGTCGCTGTACCACTGTCCATCAGTCGTGTCACTGAAGCCATCGTCACCGTCAACCACCGGTTCACCCTCCAGACGATAAAGCACTGTAACCAACATGGCTCTGGTCAAACTGTCTTCCGGGTCAAATTCGGTAGCCGAATTGCCATTCATCAAACCGTTTTCCCGGCAATACACAACGGCGTCGGCATACCAAGCGTCGGCCTTCACATCAGAAAAGCCGGTGTCCTCAACCGCAGCCCAAGCAGTTGCAGGCAAAATAAAAGTCAAAATCGTGCAAAAGAACAATATTATGTTCAATCTGGTTCTGTTCATTGGCAACTTTTTCAACATTTTAATCAGTCTCCTTTTAATTTATTTAGATCAATTTACGGCTTTGGCAGCAATTTGCAAACAGAAAAGACGTACATTTTTATTCTGCGCTGACGTTAATTGCCAAACTGTTCAGCCATTCCACAATAGAATCATGTGAAGCATTACTGCTGAAGCGCTGCCCGGCCAGCCAAACCGCATCTACGGTCAGAGTCTGAAGGTTGGCGGCGCTGGAACCGATATCGCTGCTGCCGGATGTACAAAAAGGTACGATAGTTTTGCCGCTGAAATCATAGCTTTCCATAAAGCTACTGATGATGCGCGGCGCCTGCCCCCACCAAATCGGATAGCCTATAAACACAATATTATAGTCGGCCATGTTTTCCACGCTGTCGCCGCCAATAGCCGGACGGGAATCCGGATCGTTCATTTCGATACTGGTACGGCTGTTGTCATTGTTATAGTCTAAATCCGCCGCCGTATAGGCTTCTGCTGGTGTAATGGCATATAGATCAGCATCCAGGCTTTCGGCAATATCCGCCGCTATTCCAGCTGTATTGTTAGTAGCCGAAAAATAGGCCACCAATATTTCAGGTTCAGTACTTTCAGCAGAGTCGCCATTTTCCGCCTCCGTTGACAATGAATTACCTGTCTGCACATTGTCGTTTCCTTGACTGCTTGTTGAAGTATCATTCTGATCAGAACCTGCGCAGCTTGTCAGAGCAAACAGCAAGACTAAAGCGACTATCCCCAAAAAGTATTTTTTCATAACGAACACGATCCTTTATCGAAAAATTCGGCAATAAATTTGATTCAAACAATCGCACATGAGAAAAGTTCCTCACCGATATTTATTTTTCTATAAACAATATAGCTGCCACATCAACTATGCCCATATTATAATCTAATAGTTTTATCATATCAAATACTTGTTTGGTATGCCATATTTATACCTGAAAAGCATACTAAAGCTTAACGCTACAATTAGATGAAAATATATACAAAAAACGAAAGTAATGGCCGATATATGAACATTAGAACAGCCCAAGAGCTGTTTGAGATATCCAGGCGCTCACAGAACCTATACACCATGAATTAACCGGTATTTGTCCGTGTAAAAACCATGTACAAAAAATAAGAAAGAACCCCGCAAGCACACCGCTTGGGCGTTCTTTATCATTTTGGGCGAAAACTCTTCTTGCATCTCCACAAATAGCCTGTTTATAGGCCGGGCTGCTTTCAATCATTGGGCTTAACCTCGCGTAGTTTAACGGTAAAATCCGCCCATACTGGCGTCGTTTCTTCATCTCCATCAAAACGGCACCACATAAACTTGGGGTATGTTATCGCAGTAATGAAAAACGGTCGATACAACAACTCATCACCAGAGTCTGGCGCTAGAAAACGCAAATAACAGGCTCCTGCTGTCCTTTCCGTCAGGCAGCAAGTACGGCGTCTTTAGTCTTGTTATCAAAGTAATTTATCTTTCTGACCTATTGGATAACATCATAACAGGCTTACTTATATCAATCATATCTTCATTTTGCAAGCTGTCCGTATAATGTATTAGCACTAACATCAAGAACATTAGTCAACTTCATTAAAACTGGTAATCCAACTAAATTGTTACCAAGTTCAACTTGCGAATAAAAAGCCTGACTAATGCCTACCATTTCCGATATTTTTTCCTGTGTGTAACCTTGATTTTTTCTGCAAACAGCCAAGTTATTAGAAAAAACTTTTCTAAGCTTCTGCACAAAGAGCGATATTTCTTTTTTTATCCATAATATCACCTCGCAGAACCAATATTGATATTACATATATTATATAATTGCTAAAACAATAATAATCGCCCGTCCTCGGCAATGTTACAGAACTAGGCAAAGTCAATTTTGCCTGAAATCCCCTGGTAGTAGTATCACGAGTTGTACCCCTAACCAATTTGGCATATTCATCATATTGACTCATAATTTTCATCTCTCCTTTAATAAATAGATTTGTTTTCAACTTGCAAGTCTATCTATTAAAGAGCAATTTTTCTATAAATGAGCAATCCCATAATCTAAAGGCGCGTAATTGCTTCTCTAATTTTTCTAAATAGAGTACTTCTATTTTGTATTACTGTAGTTTTTCTTTCGTTTGAAAGATCAAATTCATACTTGTGTGATAAATTATCTGAGATGATATGTAAGTACGAAAATTCAACACCATAATTTGCAGCAGCAAGTGCCATATGTCCAATTTCTGGATCAACAAAATCAGCCACACCGCAATTAGCTTTTAACCATTTTTTTGTTTCTTGCATGACAGATGGCACTGTTATGTGCCTACCATAATATATTTGGGAGTCAGTTATACCGTCAAATAGATTATCCCACTCTATGACTTTCCCATTTGGTAAAATGCTAGAATTGCCTGTGGCAATTGTTAAATTGGGAATTAAATTAGGATTTAAAGTTCCTAATTTCCCAGAATATATAATTCTTTTGACTCCATTTAACGCCAAATAGCATACAATTCTTCCAGCAATTTCTCCCCAATATGTATGCTTGCATCCAAGAAGAATGGCATCACCGGAGGATAAACAGACACTTTTCCACAAAAAATTACCAGTACCATGCCATATAGTATCGGAAGATATGTTTTGCAACCCCTCAACATACCCCATAATTACTGTATGCGACTTAGGCACAGACTTTAAATCAGATTCTGCTATAGCCGTCCAACATACTTCTTCCGAAGGAAGTATGCCTGAGACGTTGCAAGGCTTTTGCATTAAAGAAAGATAGGATTTTATAACATTCCCATAGTGAAAGACATAATCTAATCCCGGAAAACAATTTAAATATAGTATTTCGTCACTAATCTGAGCAGTAGGACGAATATAGTTAAACAATTTATTAGTTTTCTCTTTATAAGATATTCCGGAGGAACGGTCAAATTTCCCCTGCACTACAATTTTCTCATAATTATATTCTTTTAGTAGCGGGTGAATTTTAATTCCCATATATTGAACTAAAGAATTCCCCATTGAATGATCTTCCGGACTAACCGCAAAAGGTCTTGAAAGCTTCTCTAAATTGTCTATAGGATAACGATACATAATCCTCACCCCATCTAATATAAAATCCATTTATTATATTATACTCTGTATCTCCTTCCCAAAAGTCTTTTCCAGCCAAAATATCGACGAAAAAGTGTCAGAAGCACTTTAATGCTCCTGATACTTCGGTATGAGATTACTTCTTCCCGAACAGGATTTCTTCATAAATCATCCGGTACTCCGGCAGACGTTCAAGAAATGGCTGCCAACGCCGCTTTATCCCGTCCAATTCCAGAGGAGCGGCGGTCAACTCCTGGCGGGGTTTCTCTCTCCGTTTCGTCATAGTGAGTCGCTCCTTTCCGCCTGTCAGCATAGAAAAAGGACAGTCGATTTTCTTGGCTGTTCGTGATGGGTAGTTTATTTAGTTTTACTGTGTGTTGCTCGATCAAGGAAAATTATTATCTAAATTCTACAGGCACATGGCAATATGGCTCCTGTGTGAAATCAAGATTATCGAGTTGTTCATCAACTAATTCTCCATTCCATTCAAGTCCAGTCTGGAAGCCATTCGAAATAGCTTTTGCCTCCATTTTTGTTAAGAGTAACGCCACATCTCGGTTCACATCTTCTTCACTACACTTTGACGGACTACCATAATTATCATAATAATATCTCGGCTGGCAAAGCCAGTACACCATTTTGGCGGTAACTATATCGCAAGCAGGATTCATTACAATCTGTTCAACTGTAAACATTCCATCATCATAATTATAATCTGCAATCATGTAATGGAGTTCTTCGGCAGACGTGATATGCGTAAATAATTCAGCAATCTCCTTTTGATAAGCCTCAAACCCTATTTCTCTTTGGCGGCAGAACCCTTTGTAAAATTCTTCATCTTCACATCCTTCCATTTCCTCGTCAAACTCATCTTGTTCCATATCGAAATAATATTCATCTCCAGCACAAGACGCACGCTCTATTAGAGCATTAAGCTCTTTTTTTCTTTCTTCTGACAGCATAATAATGTCCTCCTTAAAATTAAATATCTCAATTCCGTTTTTTCGCTCTGTTTCTTTGAGAAAAGTATAACACAAGACTATGAACAAATCTACATCATTTCAGCCTGTCGGCGGCGTTGTTTTCTCTGGCAAATTGCTGCGCCGCTTCCCGCCCTTCCTCACTTTATGGAGCGGACAGGCAGAATGAGAAATCACAATAAACAGGACTCCTCTTACTATTTACTTGTGGTATTCATACTATCATTCACAACTTGCAAACAAGAACACAAAATCAATTTGGAACATTGTAAATAAAATCGTGTAAGAACAAAACAAAAACGCCCCAATACTGCAGTATCAGGGCGTTTCACTGTTTTTTGGTGGAGACGACTGGAATCGAACCAGTGACCTCTTGCATGTCAAGCAAGCACTCTAACCAACTGAGCTACGCCTCCACATTCTGTTCCTGCTAAGTATAGCATTTTCTGGCTCCGCCGTCAAGTTATTTTGACAAGCAATTATACCAAGGTTATAAGCCTTGATGCTGCAAGGAAGTTTAACCATTAAGAAATTATTATGCCTGTTAGCAACTCTGTATCCGCGTTACCGAGGCTTTATGCCTACGGACAGCAACAGACCAAAACACTTCGCTCGACTGCTTTATTCCATAGAACAGATAAAATATTTTAACATATAGCTGCCGGTATCGGTGCTAACAGACCACAAGCAGCATCAGACTCTTGCCCATCGATATGTGCGATGAGCTTTACACAACTGAAAAAACTTCGGCAACGGGCAGGTATAAACGATAAACTATAATATGAACCTATTTCAGCGTATAAATTTAACAGGGATACGCCAAACATTCAATTTGCCAGTCATACCCCCGGCATAAAAAATATTGACTATTTACGCATAAAGTTTTATAATAAGTGATTATTATATAACTTGGAGGCATCGCATGGATAAGCAACAAATCGAAGAATACTTAAGCCGTGACCACCTGGCGGACGTGCAAAAGGCCGAGGAGCATCTGCGCAACGTGCTGTTGCCCACCCCGCTTATGGTCAGCGCTTTCTTCAGTCAGGAATACGGCTCGGAAGTTTACATCAAACCGGAGAATTTGCAGCGCACCGGTTCGTTCAAAATTCGCGGCGCGTACAACAAGATAAGCTCGCTCTCCCGCGAGGAAAGTGCGCACGGCATTATCGCCGCCAGTGCCGGCAACCACGCGCAGGGCTGCGCCATTTCCGCCAAAATGGGAGGTGTTAAGGCTACCATTGTCATGCCGAATGTAACGCCGCTCTTGAAAGTTGAGGCCACCAAAAGCTATGGCGCGGACGTGGTGATTGCAGGCGACGTTTTCGACGAAGCATACGACAAGGCCATCCAGCTGGCCGCTGAAAATGGCTATACGTTCATTCATCCGTTTGACGATTATGAGGTCATCTGCGGCCAGGGCACCATTGCGTTGGAAATTTTACAGGAGCTGCCAGACGCGGACGAAATTCTCGTTCCTATTGGCGGCGGCGGACTGGCGGCAGGAATTGCCATGGCAGCAAAGGCAATACGCCCTGATATCAAAGTGATCGGCGTGGAGCCGATTGGCGCGATGTCAATGAAAAAATCCATTGATAACGGCCGCCCCTGCACGTTGGAGAGCATGAAGACTTGTGCAGAGGGCGTGGCAGTGCGCTGCCCCGGCGATCTGACATTTGCCCTATGCTCGCAGTATCTGGACGACATAATCACCGTGACCGAAAAAGATATTATGGAAGCGTTCCTGCTGGTGCTTGAGAAGCACAAGCTTGTTGCTGAGACCTCCGGCGTGGTATCGCTGGCTGCCGTCAAAAAGCGCGCTGCCCTGGGCAAGAAAATTGTCTGCCCCATCTCCGGCGGCAACATTGACATGGTAACCATCTCCTCCATCATCAACCAGGGCATGATCAGCCGCGGGCGCATTATGTGCTTCTCTGTGGAGCTGCCCGACAAGCCCTGGCAGCTCGTGAAAGTGGCCAGCCTGCTGGCACAGCACAACGCCAACGTTATCGAGCTCCAGCATAACCAGTTCAAGGCAATCGACCGCTATTCCAACAAGGTTGTGCTGGAAGTAACGGTGGAAACCAACGGCCACCTGCACATTCAGGAGGTTTTAGAAGCATTGCAGGACGAAGGTTTTGCCGTAAAACGCATTTATTAAGCCAGAAACGCAACAGCTTTCCATCAATATTATCCACAGTACTGTATTTCTTACCCACGCCTGCGATCTCAGATAATGTTTTCTCACTAAATATGAGCAGTTCATAGATTGGAAAAGCTTTACCGCAGCCCAGCTATAAAAATTAACCCCCATGCCGACAACGGTACGGGGGTTAATTTTTATATTTTAGAGCTTAGATAATTCTCCCTGTGAAATCCAGTACAGCAAAACGAAACTCATGTAGCAGAAAAATTAATCAATGCCTTTACCCATCAGCGGCTGCGGCGAAAAGGCTCTTCATCCTCCGGTTCCGGCAGAATTTTGTCTGCCGCCGTCTGCTCTCTTTTGCTGATTTTACGGAAACCGCGTTTACCCATTTGCTCGGTAATCGGCATATACTGTGGTTTTGGCGTTTCTTTATACTCCGGCTCAGATACCGCCAACGCCTGAGCTTTTTGCTCATACAAAGCCTGAGCGTTGGCAATAGCCGTCTCGTCCGGCTGATATTCCGGTTGCTGCTGCTCCAACGCCTTAATGCGGAAGTTATCCAGCACGGCATTCACAAACGGCGCGGAGTCGTCGGTACCGTATTGCTTGGCCAGCTCCACCGCCTCGTTGATCACGATAGGCGAGGGAGTCTCCGGCAAATATTTCAGCTCATACATCGCCAAATGCAGCAGCACCTTGTCCACCGAGAACAGGCGCTCGTACTGCCAGGAAGCGGCAAACTTGCGAATATACTGCTCCATCTCAAAGCGCTTGCTCCACGCACCCTCGGCCAGCTTCCGCGCAAACGTCTCGTTATCTGGCGTAAGCCTGGCTTCCGCCAGCGTTCCACCCGTCATCTGCCATTCATTTTCACCTTCTAAAAGCTGAAACAGCATCTGGAAAGCCGCCTCACGCGCCTTATGCCTACTCAAAAGATTGTCCTCCTCATTAAATGCGCATTCTATTTGCGGTTAAATTTCTGCCGCAGCTGGTCAAACCATGAATCCGGGCTATCGCCGGCATCAAGCCGCCAGCCGATAAACAGACCAACCGCCCCGCACACGGCCACCACCAGCGTCCGCCAGAAGCCGAACACCGCAAAGCACAAGCCCAATAACAACCCGCCGGCCACGCCGAGGCACACGCCGGGGTGTGCGGCATAAAACTGTTTGCACCAATCAACGTAATTCATCGTGCACCTCCGTCCGCCGTGTTAAGCCTTCGGCTCTGCTTCGCTGATCACATCGGCAATGATAATCTTGACGGTATTTACCTTAAGACCCACCATACTTTCCAGCTGCTGCCTGACAGCGGTTTGCAGGTTGGCCGCCAGCTCCTGCATATTGGCTCTGGCATTAGCGGTAACTTTCAGAATAACCGCAGCGCCCTCAGCAGCGTCAGAAATTTTGCTTTCCAGACCGATAACGTCGGGGAATTGCAGTTTTTGCTGCTGAATAATGCAATCTACAGCCTGGGTGCTAATCTGCACATTGCTGCCCTCGCCGCCCACTTTTACAACATTGGCAACGCGAGGTTCGCTCTTTTTGCCGCCGTTCCGGCAGACCACACCAAAAAACAGCAGCACAGCCAGCAATATCAGCAATCCAGAGCCAATCAGCACCAGCCAGCGGCTGGCAGCCGCAGCAAAAATAATCAAATTAAGCCAATACACCACTTGCTCTGCCGGCATAAAGCAGCAAGCCATACCGGCAATTCCTGCCGCCAACACCAGCAGCACAAGCACAAACAGCAACAGCTTTTCTAAAACACGCATAAAAATACCACCTTTTAACCAGGTCAACTACGCATAGATTTTACCCCGCCAACCCAGCAAAGGGCTATGGCAAAACGCCGATAGCCCCTGCGAACAGGCAAAGCAAATTTTAAGAGCCACAAGGCTTATTCCTCCGGTGCAGCTTCCGGGGAAACCTCCTCCGCCGGAGCTTCCTCTACGAACTGAACGCCCGTAACGTGGACGTTTACGGCAGTGACGTTCAGACCCGTCATATCCTCCACAGCCTGCTTTACGGCCTGCTGAATAGCGCCGCAAACTTCTGGGATCTTCCGACCGTATTCCACCACGATGCTGATATCCAGCGTCACGTCTTTTTCGACAATTTCCACCTTAACGCCCTTAGTGAGCTGCTTTTTGCCCAGCATCTGCGAAATGCCGCTGACCATGCCGCCGCTCATGCTGGCCACACCGGAAATCTCCGCCGCAGCAATGCCCGCAATCGTCGCCACCACATCGTTAGCAATTTTTACGGTATTTGTATCCTCCTGATTTTGAACCTCAACCTCCAAAATCTGTTCGTCCATGAGAAACACCTCCGATGTATTGATAAGTTAATTATAACAGAAAGCCCCGCAGAATACAACCGCCTTTTTGCGGATTTGCCCACAGCTTTCCGCTATTCTTTCAACACCACAATGACGTTCTCATAGCCGATTTTGGTATAGTTATCCACCAGCGCCGCGATTTTAGCTGCCTCGCTGTCGCTTAAGGTCTCTTTGCCGCCGGAAAGTACCACGTTGATTTTAGCCGGCTGAATAAACACTGCCGCCTCACCGCCATATTTAGCCACCAGAAGACTCTCCAGAAGCAGCTCCTGCTCGATGGCCTCCGCCTGCGACATGATACGCTGTTGCGCCGCTTCGCGCACCGTTTCCGACGTCGAGCTGTCGTCGATCAACCCCTGCAGAAGCTCCAACTGGCGTGAGCGTGCCTTTTCGCGCTCCAGCCGATAGTTAATGAAGAAATCACTGTCGCTGTTGACTGAAAACTCCCCGGCCTTATCGAGATCCTGCTGCAAATCTGCCAAATCATCGCCCACGGCCGGTTCAGTATTATTTCCCTCAGCCTTATCATTATTATCCGTCATGTCCTGCCCGTCTTCTGTTTCCTGACCGTCGTCAAGCAGCTCTATTTTGCCCGTGCCCTCGCCACTCACTTTTTGCACATCATATGGCAAGGTATCTGTGACATAAAGCACATCCTGCTGCGCCAGACGGCGCTCATTCTCTTCCAGCCCCAGATAAGCGGAAAGCATGATCAGCATCACCGCAAACGTCAGTGTCCATTTGTTCAGAGCCAGCCGCTTTAATCCAGCCAACCGCCCGGTTTCCTGCTTTTCCCAAATTTTCATCTGATAAACCCCTTTCTTTATTAACCCGTCAGTCCGCCGGGCAGATTACAATTTTATGCGCCGGAATATCCAGCAGGTTTTGCAGCGCCTCGGCCATCTGGCGACAAACCGCCGGATCGTCCGCCCCAGCCGCTACCACAAGCACCCCCTGCACCTCCGGACTGCTTTGACGCACCGCCACTGGACTGGCATTCCCTTCTGCCAGCACCAGATCATCACTGCTCGTCTGCTCAGTGGTGCTGCGAAAGCCTCCGTTCTGATCATTTTCCTCTGTCGTGCGGATTGTAGTGCTGGCGTTCACGGCGTAATCCGTACGCCCACTCTCCGCAAATGTCAGAGCGACGGACACCTCGCCAGCTCCGCGGATCTTGCCAAGTATCTCCGCCAGCTTCTGCTCCAACGCCGTTTCTTCGTCCAATTCCGTATCCGCCTGCGGCAGCGTTTCGGCGCCGCCATACGGCACGTCCGTTCTATCCTGCCGCGCCGACCACGATGACAAGCCCATCAGCAGCAAACCCACTGCCAGCAGCAAAAGCAGCAACGGCAGCCGTCGTTTTTCCTTTTCGCCCAAACCCAGCTTCGCCAAAAATTCCGGCTTAAAAAATTCCATAACGCACCTCGACCAAGTTTCAATCACCCGCCGCGTAGGAAGCCACCGATACCTGCACGGCGTTTTCATCCAAATCGTAGAACGCCGCTACGCTCCGTTTGACGCTATCGGCGATCGCCTGCGCCTGCACGTTTTCTCCATCGGCCACGCTTAACAATATGACAACTCGTCCCCAATTATGACCGGGCATTTCATTGCCTTCCGCCAGTTCCACATTTACCTCAGCCTTAACCACGCCCTCCTGCAATTCGCTGAAAGCGGTCAGCTGCTGCTCCACCTCAGCAACAAGCTCCTGCTCGGCCTCGCGCTCCGCCTGTTCGGAAAGATTGCTGCCCGCCGCAATGATCGCCTCGGTATTATCGGGCGGCGCGACAAATATTGATGCCGAAACCGCCCCACCCCTCATGTCGCAAAGCGGAGCCAGCAGCGCACCCGCCAGCAGCAGCCCCATCACCAACCGGGCGTATTTCTTCACCTGCCCGGCGGGAAGCATTACCTCCAGAAACAGCGCCAGGCCAGATAATATCAGCGCCTGCCGCGTCACCGCCGTCAATATATCCACCAGAGCCAACTGCTCCGCCCCCTTTCGCCGCCTAACGCAGCGCCAGCATGATGTTGCCCATACCGATAATTATGCTGATCAGAAAAAAAAAGAAGATAGCCGCCGCGGCAACCACCGCAAAAAACAGCACCACCACACCCGCAAGCGCATTCAACAGCCCTGCCAACGCCTCGTCGCCCAGCGGCTCACACAACGCTCCCGTCAGCCGGAAACACACATACAGCAGCAGGATTTTAACAGCAGGCAGTACGCAAAGCAATGCCAGCACCACAATGCCCGCCACACCAATCACGTTTTTCAGAAGCAGAGCCGTGCCGACCACAGTATCCATCACATCAGCGATCGTGCGTCCCACCACAGGGATAAAGATACCACTGGCGCTTTTAACCGCACGGAAGCCAAGGCCATCCAACGCTGCACCGGAAAGCCCCAGCAGCGAAAGGGATGCTGTGAACACCGACAGCATGATCGTGAACACGCCCATCGCCAAATCCCGAGCCAGCTTAGCAAGACCGGAAAGTTTCACCCCGGCGGGCAGTTTCCCGAACAATGTCAGCGCTCCGCTGATATAGAGCAGCGGCAGCACGAAAAACCGCAGGATATGCAACGACACGCTGACAGCGAACAGCAATGCAGGGTTAAACAACGCCACAGACGACGCGCCACCCAGCGATACCAGCAGCGTTAACAATACCGGGAGCAGCGCATAGATAAAGTCGCTCATCAGATGGACGGCCTCGCCCGCCGTGTCGCCGCAGAGCCGGAATACCTGCACCGCCAGCCCCATGAACGCCAGATAAACCACACTGACAGCTAATTTCCCTACGCCTTTCTGTTCAAAGCGCGCCAACAACATGGTGAACACTGATAACGTCAGCAGCTGCCCAAACAGCGCTAAAGCCCCGCTGATCTCACGTGTGAATGCCTGCGACGCTGCCTCCGCAAACAACTGAGGTGAAAGCTCTATCTCCCCTTGCCGTGCCTGCCGCCAAAGCTCGTCCAAACCGCCGCCCGGCAGATATTCACCGAGATACTGCCCCACTTCATCTATACTGTGCTCCAGTTCAGTCATATCCGGAGTAACGCCAGCTGTATCCACTGCCAGCGCCATTCCCGGCAGCAGCCAAAACGCCAGCAGCAGCCACAGCGCTGGTCCTCGCCAAACTCGCATATCGTACACCGCCCCTCACGGCAAAATTTGCAGCACTGCGTCCAGAATATTCACGATAACCGGCACTGCCAGCAGCATCACCGAAATCTTCCCGGCCAGCTCCACCTTGGCAGCATAGGCGCTCTCGCCCGCGTCACGGCAAAGGCTTGCAATAAATTCGGCGGCATAGCTTATCGCCAGAATTTTCAGTATAATACTCAAATACTGTCCGGACAGGCCCGCACCCTCCGCCAACCGCCGAAACACCACAAAAATCTCCGCCAGCAGCGGCAGCAGACGCAACAATACCAGAGCTGACACCGTCAGCGCCAGCAGATATGAAAGAACCGGCAGCCCACTTTGCTTCAACAGCAGCGACACAAACACCCCCGCCAACACCACTCCGGCCAGCATAAAAAATAATTCCATCGCGCGCCACCCTCGATGCAATCAGTATAAATTAAATACGCTCTGCACCTCGTTGAACAGCGAGAGCACTAAAGGCAATACCTGCAAGAGAGCAATGACCAGCCCCGCCAACAGCACCAGATAGCTATACTCTTCGCGACCAGCCTGCTTTAACAGGGCATTGATCACTGTCACTGCGATCGCCAGTCCTGCCAGAAAAAATATCAAGCTAACGTCCATATGCCCCTCCCATTCCTAAAGCGCCAGGCAGATCAACAGCAGGCCGCTGCTCCATCCCAGCGCCGAAAGTAACCGTGCCAGCCGTTGGTACCGCTCCGCCGCCTCTGCCCGTAGCGCCTGCAAACGTTCCTCCGTCAGCGCCAACAGGCGTTTCTGCTGTGCCAGCCCCGAAGCGCCAAGCCCTGCGCCCAGCTCTTGCAGCACCATCGTATCGCCCGACAGAAGATGCGTTCCCGCCGCATTTTTCTCCAATAATTCCTGCCAGCTTGCCGCCAGATTTTCACCGGCGGCTAAACGTTTTCCCAGCTCTTGAAAAAAAGCCGTTGCCGTACCCTCGGTCTGCGCCGTTATATTGTCGCACAGCCGGGAAAGCGGCAGCGCGCCAAACGTGATTTCTGTCTGCAAAACACGCACCGCCATAAGCCAGCTCTCCAGCTCCCGCACCCGCCGCGCCAACGCCTGCCGTAATTCACCGAACACACTGATACAAGCCAACAGAACCGCCGCCGCACCGCAAACCCCCATCATATTAGCCGTACCCCCTGCCCATCGTAAACAGCGCCGGGGCAAAGCCCCTCGCCCCTTCGCACAGGAAAGATGATGCGTTCGAAAAAACCTGACGTCACCAGTCCGCTCAAATGTGGCCGCGCCGAAAGTTCGTCATAGTTTGCCGCATGAGCGCTGGCCAGCACCCCCACCCCAGCGTTCAGCGCGTTTAATAGCGCCTGCGTGTCAGCCGCGCTGCCAATCTCATCCGTAACCACCAGCTGCGGCCCCATCGATCTGAGCAATATTTCCACCGCCCGCGCCTTATCACAGGCTGAAATGATATCAGTACGACTGCCCAGATCCAGCTGCGCCGTGCCGCCGCACACCGCGCCAAGTTCCATGCGCTCGTCGGCTACGCCCACGTTAAGCGGCGCGATACCCGCCAAACCATCAGACAGCTGCCGCACCATGTCGCGCAACAGCGTGGTTTTGCCGGCGCCAGGCGGTGCGGCAAGCAATGTTCTCATCACACGCCCCCCGGCAATAACCCATGGCCAAAACGGCGCCGCCGCCCCAATGACCTCACGCGCCACCCGCACGTTCAAACTGCATATATCACGGAAGCCGCCCAAGCGGCCCTCGTCATACCAGGCCTCGCCCACCAAACCGACCCGGTGGCCGCCCACAAGAGTTATAAAGCCTTGCTTCAGTTGCTCCTCGTAAGCATAAACAGAATTATCCAGCAGGCGCATCAGCTGCCGCTGCTGCAAATCACCAGTCCAGACAAGCGGCAGCGTTTGTTCGCCCCCAGGCATCCGCAGACGCGCGGGTTGCCCCACCCGCAGGCGAATTTCCTGCAAACCAGCCGTATCTGTGCCGCTTATCACCGCAGCCAGCTCCGGCAACAACTGATTCATCAACATTTCCGGCACGTCTTTCGGCATACGCATCCCTCCTCCCGTCACGCTAAATTGTATTTGCAACAAAACGCGAATAGAACAAGCCCCCCAACGACATTTAGGCACAAAAAAAGAGCCACCCAACAGGGTGACTCTCAATTTTACTTTTGGCTTAAGTCTCAGTCCTCTTTATTGCCGTCGGCTTTTTCGCCCTCGACCTCAACATTATCAGCGTCATTAGAGAAAACCGCCGCGTCACACACCGGGCAGACAACCTCAATCGGCTCGTCGGCATCCAAAATATCAGAGCTGAAGCAAACCGTCTCATGGCAATTGGGGCAAGTCACTTCCACATAATCGTCATCATCACAGTCGCACTCATCATCATCGCAGCAGCAATCATCGTCGCAGCCACAGTCGCACTCATCTTCGCCGAACACCTCATCCTCAACCTCGGAAAGATCTTCGTCCAGCTCGTCAACGTAATCATACACTTCATCCAAATCTTCAGACATCTCGCCAAGCGCATCAGCCATATCAGCCATGATATCCAGCATTGAGCTGATCAGCTTACCTTCCTTGGAGTCCTCGTCAAGCTCCATACCCTTGGCTAAACCCTGCAAAAACACAACTCTTTCTTTCAATTCACACATCAGCAAAACCTCCTTTTTCGTTGCTTCTGTATTCGCTAATAAGCATACGCATAAACCGGGCGTTTATTCAATCTGCCCCAAAAGAGCAATTAAACGCGCTCGATATATTCGCCAGTCTCAGTGTTGACGCGAATAACGTCGCCCTCGTTGATAAAGAACGGAACCTTGATGATCGCGCCGGTCTCGGTAGTAGCAGGCTTGGTGCCGCCGGTGGCGGTATCGCCCTTGATACCGGGCTCAGTCTCGGTCACAGTCAGCTCAACCTGCGGCGGGAAATCCACGCCCAAAATTGCCCCCTTAAAGAACAGAATATAAAGATCCATGTTCTCTTTCAGATATTTAAGCTTGGGGCCGATCTGTTCGGCGGTCAGGCTCATCTGGTCATAGGTGTTATTGTCCATAAATACATAGTCGCCGTCATTATACAGATACTGCATCTGCTTGCGTTCCAAATGCGCTTTCGGCACTTTCTCTCCCGCAGCAAAGGTTCGTTCCACCACACCGCCGGTGCGTACGTTTTTCAGCTTCGTCCGCACAAATGCGGAGCCCTTGCCAGGCTTAACATGCTGGAAATCGACAACAACAAAAGCCTCTCCGTCTAAGTCAATAGATACGCCGTTACGAAAATCATTACTGGAAATCACGAAAAATACCTCCCCAATAGGCTGAAAAAGGCTTCAGCTTATAATCGAATTAAATTAACCCTATATATTATACCACACTTAATGCGCCCATACAAGCATTTTTTGCCAAAGCCGCGCCGAGTCCATTGAGAACAAAAATAAGCACAAAAGCCGGCATGACTCTTGTGCTTATGTGTTTGAACAGAATTTAGCGAATGTCCTTGATACGAGCCGCCTTACCGGTCAGATTGCGCAGGTAATACAACTTAGCGCGACGCACGCGGCCACGGCGTATAACCTGAATCCTGTCCAGGCGGGGCGAATGAATCGGGAAAGTTTTTTCCACGCCCACGCCATAGCTGACCCGGCGCACGGTAAACGTCTCGCGGATACCGCTGTTCTGGCGCTTGATGACCACGCCCTCATACTGCTGGATTCTTTCCTTGCCGCCCTCGACGACTTTGATCGACAAACGCACGGTATCGCCTGGTTTAAAGTCCGGGATATCGCTGCGCAGCTGCTCTTTTTCCAATTCTTCGATTACGTTCATTTCTGTTCCTCCTTCAACTTCCCAAGCGTTCATAGCGCCGGCCAATCGAAAAGCCTGCGGCAGCGGACCGCCTGTTCCCCAAAAATTTGCTGGGGCGGCATAATATGCTTTAATATTTTAACATAAGGCAAACATATATGCAAGACTTTTAGCAATTTTTTTTGTTTTATTATGCTTTATCCGTAGGCTCAGCGCTTCTTGCCGCCTGTTCCGCCGCTACATCCTGCTGCTCCAGCGCGGCGCTCATCTGATTTTTCAGACTGTCCGCAAAACGTCGGAACCGCTCTCGGTCAAGTTCGTCCACCATCTGCTTCAATTCAGCCGGGGTAAACTGGTATTTCTCCCCGCAAAAGCGGCAGACCACCTCTGCCGGCGCATCCTCCGCCTGCTTTTCGTCGTAAAGCGCTTTCAGTTCCTTATACCCCATGCTGATAAGCGCCCCGCGCAAGCGCTCGCGGCTGCACGTGCAGCGGTAAGAAAGAGGCGTGCGGGAAAGCTCCCGCCACGGCACCCCCAACATAATCTCATTGCCCATTTCAGGCAAAGTTAACCCGTCGGCCACCATCTGGCTGACAGAAGGCAGATTGGCCAGATTCAGCTCCAACTGCTTGACAGTCATCTCGTCGGCATGGGGCAGCACTTGCAGCATGAAGCCGCCCGCCGCGCCCACTGTGCCGTCCGGCGCGATCTGAACGCCAAGACCGACAGCCGCCGGGGTCTGCTCAGATTCCACAAAATATTCTGCAATGTCGTCGCCGATCTCACCGGAAAGAAGCTCCACCGTGCCGGAATACGGCTCGCCAAATCCCATATCCTTAATCACGGTCAGAGTTCCTTTACCAACAGCGTCGCCCACGGCCAGATGGCCGTCCGCCCGGCACGGCAATTCCAAATGAGGCGCGCCCACCGTGCCGCGCACCGTGCCGTCGGCGGCAGCCACCACGGTCAATGCTCCCAAGGGGCCGTCGCCATTAATGCGCAAGGTTACGCTGTCCTGTTCGTTTTTCAAATTTTGCCCAAAGAACACGCCTGCGGTCAATAGACGCCCCAACGCGGCTCCGGCAACGCTCCACGCGTCATGCCGGCGACGCCCCTCCTCGCAGAGATTGGTCGTTGCGGCCAGCCAGATCTTCACACTGCCATCCTCGCTTACACCGCGCAGGCAATAGTCAGGCTTAGTCATTGTTACACCTCACAATCATACAACATCAGAAAAACACCTGACCCCACCCCATGCAGAAATGCAAGAGCAGTGCAAATACAAGGAGTGGGGTTATTATTACGAACAAGCCGCACTAATAAGTGCGCGTCGCAAGCAAAATAGCCACACGATGAGACAGATGTGCCGCTATTGCGCTTCTGCTTCGTCAGCGGCAGCATTCAACGCAATCATAAGCGCCTCGACGTCCATACCGTGAGCAAGAGCGCCCTGCTCGATCGTTTCAAAATGTGCGGCAGCGCAGCCCAGGCAGCCCATTCCGAAGTTCATGAAAACCTCGATCGTCTGCGGATACTGCTGTACCGCCTCAATAATGCCCATTTCCTTGGTAATTTTGGCCATATCTATTCCCTCCTGTCAAATATACGTTAAAATTTTCCGAATTTGCAGCCTATTTTATAGTATCACCTTTTCAGTGTAAAATCAATCGTCTTATTTTTGCGCCACGCGAACAACGACATTGCTTTCACCAAATTGCACCTTATATAAATCAATCACATCGCTGTCCACCTGTATACCGAGACCGCGCTGATAGCGCTGGATATCGCTATAATACGGCACCACGTCAAAGCTGCCTGCCTTGTCGGCTGCCAGACGCCTGATATCCGCCAAATGCGACGAATCCGGTACGCGCACATATACCACGGCACGCGGCGGTTCCGGCTGAGACTCACGCCGGCGGCGGGGATAGCGGCTTTCTGGCTCCTGCTTCGGCTTGGGCGCTTCCATCCCCTTAGGCACGGCAAGAAAATCCATGCCGTCCAGCGCAAAAACAGAATCCACGATAATGGTATAACGCTCCTCGTCCTCAACCTGCAAGCGACCGTTCACCAACACCGGCGCATTGTCGGTGATAGCGCTGCGGCTGACAGCATATGCCTTGGGAAACACAACGCAGCGCACGGATGCGGTTTTATCTTCCAGCGTGAAAATGGCCATGCTGTCGCCGTTTTTGGTCAGCCGGTTCTGATTACCTGTCACCAGACCCGCCACGCGCAGCGCCGCCCGGTCAGAAAGCTCTGGCAGCTCAGACAGATGATGGTTGATAATTGGTTTCAGCTTTTCGGTATATTCGTCCAACGGATGGCCAGAAATGTAAAAGCCGATGCTGTCTTTCTCCATGTGCAGCAGTTCCATTTTGGAAAGCTCGGCGATCTGCGGCAGATCAACCTCCAAAAGCTGCTTCTGCTCCACACCAAAATCAAACAGGGAAAGCTGCTGTGAGGCCTGCTCCTCGGCATAGCGGCGGCCGATATCCAGCGCCTGTTCATACACCGCCAGATACTGCGAACGCTTGCCGCCCAGGCTGTCCAGCGCGCCGGAACGTATCAAACCCTCCAAAATGCGCTTATTGATGACAATGCGGCTGCAAAGATCAGTCAGAGAGGTAAAAGCGCCGCCTTTTTCGCGCTCGGCAATGATCTGATTAATTACCTCACGCCCCACGCCCTTGATAGCCGCCAGCCCAAAGCGTATTTTGCCGTCCGACACCGAAAAGTTGGTATAAGATAAGTTAATGTCAGGCGGCAAAATCTCCAGCCCGCCTTTGCGGCAGGCTTCGATATACGTCGTAACCTTATCGGCATTTTCCATGAAGCTGGTTAAAATCGCCGCCATGTATTCCGCGCCATAGTGACAGCGCAGATATGCCGTCTGATACGTCACGATACCATAGGCAGCGGAATGGCTCTTATTGAAACCGTAGCCGGAGAAAAACTCCATCAGGTCAAAAACCTCATTGGCCGTTTGATCATCCACGCCGTTCCGGCTGGCGCCCTCCAGAAAATCCTGGCGTTTGGCCACCAGAACTTCGGCCTTCTTTTTGCCCATGGCGCGGCGCAGCTCGTCGGCCTGGCCAAGCGTGAAGCCCGCCATTGTACTGGCCACCTGCATGATCTGTTCCTGATAGATCATCACGCCATAAGTCTCCTCCAGCACCGGTTTCAGCATCGGATGAGGATAGACCACCTTGGTTTCGCCATGCTTGCGCTTGATGAAATCGCCAACCACTCCGCCTTTTAAAGGGCCGGGACGATAGAGCGCCACCATAGCGATAATATCTTCGATACGCTCCGGATGCAGCGCTTTCAGATAGGTGCGCATACCGTCACTTTCCAACTGGAAGACGCCATCGGTCTCGCCTGCCGACAACATGGCATAAACCTCCGGGTCGTCCAGCGGTATATTGTCAATATCCAGCTCAATACCCTGGCTTTGGCGGATATTATCCAGCGCGTCGCCGATAACTGTCAGCGTGCGGAGCCCCAGAATATCCATTTTGACCAGGCCCTGCTCCTCCACCTGCTCTTTTTCAAACTGCGTGGTCAAAATATTCTCGCCAATCTTAAAGCACGGCATATAATCTGTCACCGGAGCAGGAGCAATAACTACGCCCGCCGCATGCGTGCCGGTGTGGCGCGGCATACCCTCCAGTTTCATGGAAATATCCATCAGCTCATGTATGCGCTCGTCCTCGTCATACATCTGCTTAAGTTCAGCGGATTCTGAAAGCGCTTCCGGCAGCGTCATATGCAGATCATTGGGAATCAACTTGGCGATCTTATTCACCTCAGGAATTGGCAAATCCAGCGCCCGGCCGACGTCTCTCACCACCAACTTGGATTTCATTGTGCCGAAAGTAACAATCTGCCCCACATTTTCTGCACCGTACTTTTCAACCAGATAGTCGATAACCTCGCCCCGGCGCACCACGCAGAAGTCGGTATCAATATCCGGCATACTGACGCGCTCCGGGTTCAGGAAACGTTCAAAAATCAGGCTGTATCTAATTGGGTCAATGTTGGTGATACCAAGGCAGTATGCTACCAGCGAACCGGCGGCGGAGCCGCGCCCCGGGCCCACACGGATACCGTTTTGATGGCAGAAGTTGACCAAATCCCAGACGATCAGGAAATAGCCGGGAAAACGCATATGAATAATAATATTCAGCTCGTATTCCAGCCGCTCGCGCAATTCCGCCGTTACCACTGGATAGCGCTTTTTGATACCCTCCTCGCAGAGATGACGGAGATAGCTTTCTAAATCATAGCCCTCTGGCACCTGTACCACCGGAAGATCCACTTTTTCATGCTTGTCCAGATTTACATGGCAGCGCTCGGCGATTTTAACGGTGTTGGCGATAGCCTCCGGCCATTCGCCAAACAGCTGCTGCATTTCCTCCGGCGATTTCAAATAAAACTCGCTGTTGGGAAAACGCATACGCAACGGATCGCTGCGCAGCCGCCCCGTCTGCACACAAAGCAGCATATCGTGCCACTTCGAATCCTCTCGGTCAATATAATGGCAGTCATTGGTACACACAAGCCCAATACCCAGATCATGCGCCAATTTTATCAACAGCGGATTGGTCAGGCGCTGTTCCTCCAGCCCATGGTCTTGCAGCTCGATAAAATAGTTATCCTTGCCGAAAATGTCCAGATATTCCTGCGCCACAGCATAAGCTGCATCGTTATCACCCTCCAACATGGCTTGAATGACCTCGCCCGCCAAACAGGCGGAAAGGCAGATCAGCCCCTCGCTGTGGGCACGCAGCACCTCATGGTCAATACGCGGCTTATAATAGAAGCCTTCCAAATATGCAATGGCGTTCAGTTTACACAAATTGCGGTAGCCCTGCTGGTTTTCAGCCAGCAGGATCAGGTGATAGGCGCTTTTGTCCTCTTTTCCCTCCTTGAGAAAGCGGGAACGCGGCGCGACATAAAACTCGCAGCCAATCACCGGCTTGATACCGGGCAGTCCTTCTGCTGCGCGTGCCTTGGAGACCTTTTTGCACTCCTCATAGAGCTTCAGTACGCCGAACATATTGCCGTGGTCAGTCACTGCCACCGCCGGCATATTCAGCGCCGCGCATTTGGCCACCATATCTTTGATACGCGCTGCGCCGTCCAGCAGTGAATATTCACTGTGATTATGCAAATGCACAAATTCAACCATTTTAATACCTCAAAATTTAAAAATCATCATCAGGCTGTTTCAGAGGGTTTTGCACCTCCTCGCGAATAGCGTACATATAATTATGTTCGGCAAAGCTGAACGTCTTATCACCGGAAACCAACAAATGTTCCACCAGATTAATGCCTGCTTCCGAGAGCGCCCGCATGCAGCGGCGGGTAACTTCAAAATCCTCATTGCTCGCCTTAAGCGTTCCGCCGGGGTGATTATGCGCCAACACCACATTCCTGGCGTGTTGCTTTTTGGCCGCCCGTACCACCTCGGCCACAGAGATCTTCACACTGCCGATATCACCCTCTGCCAAGCGCACGCTGTTCAATACGTGCATACCGGCGTTCAGGCAAATCAAATACAACACCTCGCGGTTCTCGCCTATAAACAAATCGCAGACGTATTGCTCAAACGCCCGGGTGGAGCCAAAGATTCGTTTTTTGCCGTTTCTGTCCATTTGATAACGCCGAAACAGCGTCGGCAGAAAACTCAGCAGAAAAGCCGTGTTTTCACCCACGCCAGGCACTTCCAGCAGTTCGTCATATTCGGCCTCCAGCACGCGGGAAAGCGAACCAAAACGCACCAGCAGCTGGTGAGCCAGTGCATTGGTATCACCGCGCGGCAGCGTAAAATAAAGCAGTACTTCCAGCAACTCATGATCGGCCAGGCTGGCCGCGCCGCTTTGCCTTACGCGATGCCGCATACGCTGACGGTGTCCGGCGTGCAGACCAGACTGCTTTTTCTGCTTTCCGGCAATCTCCGCCATCGCTCACCCAGCTCCCCCCTGAGTTATTTACCTATCGTCCTTCTCGTCATTTTCGCTGTCAGACGTGTCTGCCCCGGTTTCGGGCAGCGGCTGTGGTTCGTCATAGAACAGGCGCTGCACTGCATCCGCCATCGCGTCCTCATCAATAATCCAATAGCTGGCTCCGCCGATAGTCTGCGAATATCCGCCCACCGTCTCATTCGTGAAAGCCGCGTCGATATCAATATCCTTAAAATGATCAACCAGCGCCGCCAGCTGCACATAACTCAAATCAGTTTCCACCATACCCAGAATGCTGGTTATGACCTGCGGCAGCTTGGTTGGGTCGTCCAAATGCACCACCCGGTTATACACCGCTTTCAAGAACAGCTGCTGCCGCTCCGCCCTCGCGATATCACCGCCCGCATCATAACGATAGCGCACAAAGCCCAACGCCTGCTCAGCGTCAAGCAGCTGATAGCCAGGCTCCAGGTCGATATCGCCATACCATGTGTGAGTCTTCATGCGCTTCGGCACGTCAATATACACGCCGCCAACCGCTTCGACAATATCCTCAAAGCCCGCAAAATTAGTAGTGGCATAATAATCGATCGGTATGCCCAGAAGCTCACTTACCGTCTGACGCGTCAGATCAACGCCGCCGTAAGCAAACGAGTGATTTATCTTGGTTTTGTTCTTGTAACCGGGAATATCCACCCGGCTATCGCGCGGAATGGAAAGCACATTGACGCGGTAATTCACCAAATCAACATTGAACACCATAATACTGTCGGCACGGCCATGCACGCCATCTTCCGCATCGGTACCCAGCACCAGTATATTCACCCGGTCGTCCAGATAATTGGTGGCCGAACGATCCGGCACGATCTCTTCGATGGCGCGCTCGCTCATAATATGGAAAGCGATCAGCACCCCAGCCAGCAGCACCAGCAGCATAATAACGATTTTCAGCAGCAGGCCGCCCCATTTACGTTGGGGTCTGGCCACTTGCTCATCGGTTTTTTTCTTAGCCATATATTAAACCTCCCGCAAAAATACTATCACAATTACCATAATATTGTAGCATATTTTGCCGTATATTACAACAAAAATCAAAAGGAGGGCACATCTGCGCCCTCCTTTTGTTTGCTTTACTGCACCCATCGCTTTATATGTGGTAATTCGGCGCTTCCTTAGTGATCTGCACGTCATGCGGATGGCTTTCGATCAAGCCCGCCGAGGTTATACGCACGAACTGCGCCTTGGCCTGTAAATCAGGAATAGTGGCCGCGCCGCAATAGCCCATGCCGGCATGAATACCGCCCATCATCTGGAACACGGTATCAGCAACCGAACCTTTATATGGTACGCGCCCTTCAATGCCCTCCGGCACAAGTTTCTGCGAATTCTCCTGGAAGTATCTGTCCTTAGAACCCTGCTTCATCGCAGCCAAGGAACCCATGCCACGATATACCTTGAAGCTTCTGCCCTGATAAATCTCCACCTCGCCGGGGCTTTCTTCAGTGCCTGCCAGCAAACCGCCCATCATTACGCAGCTGGCGCCGCTGGCCAAAGCCTTAACAATGTCGCCGGAGAATTTAATGCCGCCATCGCCAATAACCGGAACGTCATAAGGCGCAGCAGCTTCTGCCGCGTCCATAATTGCCGTGATCTGAGGTACGCCGATACCGGCAATCACACGGGTAGTACAAATGGAGCCGGGGCCAACGCCAACTTTCACCGCGTCAACGCCCGCTTCAATTAAAGCGCGGGTGGCTTCGCCCGTCGCTACGTTGCCCGCCACGATATCAACATTCGGAAATGCTTCGCGGATCTTGGCCACCTGATTAATAACACCAAGCGAATGGCCGTGCGCAGTATCGACAACCAGCGCGTCAACACCGGCGTCAATCAAGGCCTGCGCACGCTCAAACGTGCCAGCGCCAACGCCAATGCCAGCGGCCACACGCAGCCTGCCGTTGGAGTCCTTACAGCTGTTCGGATATTTTACCATCTTCTGAATATCCTTGATGGTGACAAGCCCCTTCAGCATGAAATTCTTGTCCACAATAGGAAGCTTCTCAATACGATGCTGCTTCAAAATATCCCTGGCTTCGTCGATGGAAGTACCCTCCGGTGCGGTCACCAGGTTTTCTGTCGTCATGACGTCTTTGATCTTGCAGCCAAGATCCTCCTCAAAACGCAGATCACGGTTGGTAAGAATACCCACCAGCTTGCCCTTAACTGTTATCGGCACGCCAGAAATACGGTAGCGTGACATCAGCTGGAGAGCGTCGGCAATAGTGTTATCAGGCGAGAGATATACCGGGTCGATAATAATACCATGCTCCGAACGCTTCACACGGTCAACTTCTGCAGCCTGCGCCTCAATCGACATGTTTTTGTGTATGACGCCGATACCACCCTCACGTGCAATGGCAATCGCCATGCGATATTCGGTTACGGTGTCCATACCGGCGCTGACCAGCGGAATATTCAGTTGGATATGCCGGGAAAAGCGCGTTTTGGTATCCACCTCATTCGGCAACACAGAAGACTCGGCCGGAATCAGCAGAACATCGTCAAACGTCAGTCCTTCCTTCACAATTTTGGCAGACAAGAACAGCACCTCCTTAAGATTTGGCGGCCAGCCGCCCCCAAATCAGGGGCGTGCGGTCAAGCTATATTTTCTCTATTTTACTCTTAAAAAGTCTGCTTGTCTAGTCTATTTTGCCAGAAAAAGTTGTTTTTATGAAGAAACATTACATATAGCAACAATAATATACAGATTTACCTATTAGCATAATACAAATCAAATTGCTACATATACAATTAATCCCATAACTAAAGCGCCTGAAAAACATAGCAAGCTGGGAATATATAGTAGCAATTATGCGAAAATGCTCTATTCAGCCAATACCGAATAGAGCATTTAGCTTGTTGGAGACAGCAGTTTCACAACCCCTTTTACCATCCAAACAAATTTGAACAGCGGCGCATTTCTCCCTTTAACCGAAACATTTTAGTCTGGCTTACGCCAGATCAAAAATCAGTCAACAGTTCAGCGGTTTTCTTTTGCTGAACTGTTTTTACTTTGCTATCGTCGAGCCTCAGCAAATTATCTATATTAACCTTAACCGTCGAAAGTTCTTTTATCTCCTCCCTGGCCTGCCGGTATTTTCCATACGCGCCTTTCTTTTGTGTTAAAAAAGCGCCCTGTCACACTTGTAACAAGGTGCGCCTCTATTTACTGCCGCCGCTGGCGTATATTCTCCCAACTAAGCCTGGCCAGAAAATAATTCTTCTTGCGCAGACGGTCATTCTCGCGCCGCAGATTTTCTAATTCCACACGTCTGTCCTGTTCGGTGCGCTCTAAAATACGCATCAGCACCCGGCGGGAAAGCCGCATCTGCTCAAGCCTTTCCTCCAGGGCCGCCACCTGGCGCTGCAGCGCCTGCTCTGTCGGGCTGATCTCCCGACTGCCGCCAAAGCAGGGCAAAAGTTCCAAATTAAGCGTTCCGCCCTTTTCCTGCTGTTCGTTCAATATTGCCGCCTGCCTCTCGCTGTTTTTGCTAGTATACGCGGAAAAGCGGTTTTATATTGCCGCCAATTTGCGCCAATTTAACGCCCCTTAACGCTTACAATAGCGCCCCAACAGCACAGCCAATTCCTGCTCTGTCGCCGTATGACTGCCAAGTTCTCCGGTATGGCAGTCTGAGCCACCTGAAACAGCCAGCTTAAGTTCCCGCGCCATATTACGATAATGCTGCTCCTGCGCGGTATTGTGATCAGGGTGAGAGCATTCCATACCGTCCAGCCCGGCCTATGCCAATGGTTTGATCAAACGGTCGTCACCAATTTGCACCGGGTGCGCCAGCACTGCCACAGCACCGTTCCGATGCAAAAGCTCAATGGCCTCGGCAGCGGCCAACTTCAGGCGAGGTACACAAGCAGGTTTTCCCGGTGAAAGCCAACGGTCAAATGCTTCGTCAGTATCTGCAGCATAACCCGCCTCCACCAGTTTCCGCCCGATCAGCCCACGCCCCAGCGAGCCGTTTTCGGCATATGCAGCCGTCCAATCGCCGCGAATATCCATGCCCAACGCCGCCAGTATGTCCAGTATTTTCTGCCCGCGCCGCCAGCGGTAAGCCTGCAATTCAGCCAGCCTAGCATAAAGCTCCTCGCCCGGCTTCTCGATAAAATAGCCAAGCATATGCACCTCGCGCGCCGGCCCGCCGGAAAACGCATATTCACAGGAAAGCTCCACGCCGGGCAGCAGCCGCATATTCAGCGCAGCAATCGCGTCACCCGCTTCGTCCAGGCCGTGCAAAGTATCATGGTCAGTTATCGCCAGGCCAGAAAGCCCCAGCTCATATGCCATATGCACAAGCCCGGCTGGTGTGAACACCCCGTCAGACGCGGTGGTATGCGTGTGCATATCAAATCTGCCTTTCAACATTGCCCTGCCTCCTGTATATTTTTTGACGAAATATACTAAATTTTACGCCTTTTCACCGGCAAAATATGCCCGCGTCAGACGCACCACCGTACCGGAAAGCAACAGCAGTGCGATCAGATTGGGTATCGCCATCAGCCCGTTGAACGTCTCGGCAATGCTCCACAAAAGCCCCAGATCCAGCGTCGCTCCCGGAATCGCTACCAACACGTAAAGCGCCATGAACGGCTTGATAGCCCGCGAGGAGAACAGAAACTCCACACAACGCGCGCCATATAGCCCCCAGCCGATGATGGTGGAAAAGGCAAAGCAGCACATCGCCAACGCCATCAAAATAGAAACCCAGCCGCCGTATACTTCGGTAAAGCCGGCAATAGTCAGCTCCGCCCCCGCTGCTTCGCCGTATACGACCGGCGTGCCGCTGCACAGTATCACCAGCGCGGTTAGCGTGCAGATAACGATTGTATCGGCAAAAACCTCAAAAATGCCAAACAGACCCTGCTGCACCGGCTGCCCAACGTCAGCACAGGCATGAGCGATAGACCCTGTACCCAAGCCGGCCTCGTTGGAAAATATGCCGCGCGCCACGCCCTTTTGCAGGCAGAGGAAAGCACTGCCGACAACGCCGCCCGTCACCGCCGCCGGGTTAAACGCGCCATAAATTATAGAGTAAAGCACACCGGGCATTCGCTCCCAGTTCAGCACTAACACGCCAATGCCCAGTACGATATAAAGCACCACCATGAACGGCACCAGCTTTTCTGTCACCCGTCCGATACGCTTCACCCCACCGAACAGTATCAGCCCCACCAGCAACGCGATAACGCAGCCCAGCACCAGATTGGCTGTGCCCGTCATATCTTCCGTCAGCAGCCCGTAATTCGCCAGAGCCGTATCAATAGCCGAAACAATAGTATTGGCCTGAGTAGCGTTGCCCGTGCCAAACACCGCCAGCATACCAAATAAGGCAAAAAGAACTGCCAGCCAGTGCCAGCCTTTACCCAGACCGTTTTTGATATAATACATAGGGCCGCCTACCACATCGCCCTGCGCGTTATACTCACGGAAATGTACCGCCAGCGTTACCTCGGCAAACTTGGTACACATACCCAGAAAAGCGGAGACCCACATCCAGAATACTGCGCCAGGGCCGCCAATGGCAATTGCACCCGCCACTCCCGCAATGTTGCCGGTACCAACCGTGCCCGCCAACGCCGTACAGACGGCCTGAAATTGGGTAAGCATACCCTCGCCCGCCTGATGACGTCCAAAAACCTTGCCCAGCGTGTGACGTATCGCATAACCAAAGCGGCGCAACTGCACAAACCCAGTGCACAGCGACAGCCAAAGCCCCACGCCAATAATGCAGGCCATCGCCGGCACGCCCCAGATAAAGCCGTTCACCGCACCGTTCACCTGTTCAACCATACTCAGAAAATCCATGCCGCAACTCTCCTCCGCTCTTTTTCAGCTCAAAAAAGTGACCGGCTGCCCGGTCAATCGTAAAGTATTGTAGCACAAATTTTGCATAATGTATACAGACCACCGTAAAATCAACGGTTTTGGCGGTCAATTCAGCATGTCAAGCAGTGGCGTCAGCGATTTTACGGCAGCAAACCAAAAATTTTACGGCAAAACGCAAACGAATCTTAATCCATGCGCACCATTTTTCTGATAGTTTCCGCATGAAGCGCCTTGCCTGCCGCATCAAATTCCAACAATAACGCGTCAAACTCCGCCTCGCCCACCGCCACTTTAAACGGCTCGGTTCGCCCGGTCAAAAAGCGGTTAATCACTTGCTCGCTCTCCACACCCAGTATGGAATCATAAGCCCCCGTCATGCCCACATCAGAAAGATATGCCGTGCCGCGCGGCAGTATGCGCGCGTCGCTGGTCTGTACATGAGTATGCGTGCCGAAAACCGCCGTCACCCGACCGTCAAGAAAGCGAGCCAGCGCCAGTTTCTCCGAGGTGGCCTCGGCGTGAAAATCCACCAGAATAATGGAGGTGATGGCATGAATTTCGTGCAGCAGCTCCTCTGCCCGGCGGAAAGGACAATCCAACGCCGGCATATTCATATACACCCGCCCCAGCAGATTCAGCACAGCAATTTTAAGATCCCCGCAGGGCACAATGCGATAGGGTGAGCCAGGCGTCGCAGGCGGCAGGTTGGCAGGACGCGCCAGCCGCTCTTCCTTGTCCAGCAGACTGCTTATCTCGCGATTGCCGTAGAGGTGGTTTCCCAACGTTACCGCGTCCGCGCCCAAATCACGGTAAAAATCAAAATCACGGCGGTTTAGCCCGCGTCCATTGCTGGTGTTCTCACCATTCACCAGCGTAAAATCCACGTCTAGCTGCCATTGCAACTCCGGCAGAGCCTTTTCAAAGGCGTCACGACCGCACTTGCCCACCACATCGCCCACAATCAGCGCTTTATAGGTTCTTTCGCCGCTCATGCCTCGTTCATAGCCCCCTCGCTCACCGCCTGCAAATAAGCCTCAATCTCGTCCAGCAAAATATCCCGCCCGTCGCGCGTAACGGCAGAAAACGGTATGATATCCGCCGCGTTGACATGGAGCGTTCGTCCGATCAACGCCAAATGTTTGGCCCGCGCTCCCCGGCTGATCTTATCCGACTTGGTGGCCACAATGAGAGCGGGCGCGCCCGCCGCCACCAGCCATTCCCACATCTGGCAGTCCAAAGCGCTCGGTTCATGGCGAATATCCACAAGCTGCACAAACAGCTTCGGCCCGCGGTATTTTTCCAGATACTCGTCAATCATAACCCGCCAGTTTTCGCGTTCGGCTTTCGCCACCTTGGCATAGCCATAGCCAGGCAAATCAACCAGATACCATGCGCCGTCGATATCATAAAAATTGATAGTGCGGGTCTTGCCCGGCTGGGAGCTGGTGCGCGCCAGATTACGGCGGTTCAGCAGCGTATTAATCAGGCTGCTTTTACCCACATTGGAGCGCCCGCAGAACGTCACCGCTGGAAGCTGTTGCTCCGGATATTGCGCGGCTTTCACCGCCGTCAAAAGATAGTTTGCCCGCTTGATCTGCATAATATAAACTCCCGTCTAAACCAAGGCCTCGTTCAAAACATCCTGCAATGTTTCCGCCGTCACAAAGCGCAGATTATCGCGCACCACCTGTGGCAGTTCCGGCAGATCACGTTTATTCTCTTTAGGAATAATTACAGTTTTCACGCCTGCCCGGTGGGCGGCAATGGTCTTTTCTTTCAGTCCGCCGATCGGCAGCACTCGCCCGGTCAGAGTTATCTCCCCGGTCATCGCCACATCGTGACGTACCGGTCTCCCGGAGAAAGCCGAGGCCAGCGCCGTCGCCATTGTTATCCCGGCGGAGGGGCCGTCTTTCGGTATCGCTCCCTCCGGCACGTGAATGTGAATATCCAGCTTGCTCACGTCCTCCGGCACGCCGAATTTCGCGCCAATAGAACGCAGATAAGTCCAGCCTGCCTGCGCGCTCTCTTTCATCACGTCGCCCAACTGGCCGGTCAGCGTCAGGCTTCCCTTGCCGGGCAACAACTGCGCTTCCACAGTCAGCGTGTCGCCGCCCGCCGCCGTCCAGGCCAGACCATTCACCACACCCACGCGGTCTTTTTTGTCCACCAGATCATAGTGATAATCCGGCTCGCCCAGCAAATCTACCAAGTTACGGCGGCTGACGCTCAATTTCTCCCAATCGCCGCTCACAATGCCCTTAACGGCTTTACGGCAAAGCTTAGCCAGCTGGCGTTCCAGGCTGCGCACGCCGGCCTCGCGGGTATAGCTGCGTATAATCTCCAGCAGCGCACCCGACGACACCGAAATCTGCCGTGACGTCAGGCCGTGCTCCTGCCGCTGGCGGGGCAGCAGATGCCGCACAGCGATTTGGTATTTTTCGTCCTCGGTATAGCTGTCCAGCCGCACGATCTCCATGCGGTCCCACAGCGGCTCAGGAATATCCTGCTCTACGTTAGCAGTGGTGATGAACAGCACCTTGGACAGATCATAAGGCAGTTCCAGATAATGATCACTGAACGTGGAATTCTGCGCCGGGTCAAGCACCTCTAACATTGCGCTGGCCGGATCGCCGCGGAAATCGCTGGCCATTTTATCGATCTCGTCCAGCAAAAACAGCGGATTGGCCACGCCGGAATTTTTGATATACTGCATGATGCGTCCCGGCTGCGAACCAATATACGTTCGCCGGTGGCCGCGAATTTCCGCCTCGTCATGCACGCCTCCCAAAGATACCCGCACATATTTGCGCCCCAGCGCCCGCGCGATCGACACAGCCAGCGACGTTTTGCCCACGCCGGGCGGCCCCACCAGGCATAAAATCGGCCCTTTCAGATTACCGGAATGCTGCCGCACCGCTAAATACTCCAAAATGCGCTCCTTGACTTTTTGCAGGCCAAAATGATCTTCGTTCAGTATCTGCTCGGCTTCCGCCAGGTCATGGTTATCCTCGGTGCAAACACGCCACGGAATGTCCAGCACCCAGTCGATATAATTCTCCAGCACGCTGGCCTCCGCCGTCAGGGGAGGCATATGCTTTAAGCGGGCGAATTCCTTTTCCAGCCGCTCGATCACAAAATCTGGCAGATCAAGTTTGGCCATGCGTTCGCGGTATTCTTCAATTTCACCGCTTCTATCTTCCGCCTCGCCCAGTTCACGGTTAATGGCGCGCAGCTGTTCCCGCAAATAGTATTCTTTCTGGTTGCGGTCAATCTGGCTGTGAACGCGGTTACCTATCTTGCGCTCCAGCTCAAGGATCTCCGTCTCCTTGACGATTATCTCCAGCAACAGCTCAATGCGCTGCTGCAAATCGAATGTCTCCAACACCCTTTGACGCTCAGCCAGCTGCAGAAACAGGTTCCCGGCCACAGTGTCCGCCGCCTCTCCCGCATTTTCGATCGCGTTCACCCGCGCCACCACCTCTGGCGGGTATTTCTTGTTCAGTGCGGCAAAATTGGCAAAAGCCTCCTGCAAACGACGCTTCAACGCCTCAGCCAGCGGCTCGTTCCCACGGCTGTCCGGCTGCTCTTGCACCACCGCCACAGCATATGGTTCCAGTTGGCTGTAATATTGCAGTCTGGCACGGTGCAGACCCGCCACCAGCAGGCGCACTGTGCCACCTGGCAATTTCAGCACCTGCTTGATCTCGCCCACCGTGCCCACGTCATAAATATCGTCCGGGCCGGGGTCTTCCACCTGCACGTCTTTCTGCATGGCAAAAAACAGCTCTCGCCCGGTCAGCATGGCCTCGTCCAAAGCCTGGATGCTGCGCTCTCGCCCAACGTCCAAATGCACCAATGAGTGCGGGAACACCAGCATACCGCGCAGCGGTATCATCGGCATTTCCACACAACCCGGCGGCAGTTCCGCCCCGCTGGCCGACAAGTTTTCCGCAAAAGCCGGAAAATCGTGCTGCCAGCCCTGTTTATCGTTATCGTTTGGCATAAATATACCTCCGCATACTTAGTGTTTTAACGTTGTTAGTGTTTAATTATAGCATAAACCCCGGATAAAATAAACCCCCGGTTGCCGCCGGGGGTAAAACGCTTAAGCAGTGGTTTTGTGATTATCCGCCTTGGCTTTGGTGATCAGCAGAGGCGGTTGATGCTTTTGCAGGGTATCCAGCGTGATGACGCATTCAGTCACATCGTCGCGGCTGGGCAGGTCAAACATGGTGTCCATCATCATCTCCTCAAAGATGGAACGAAGCCCCCGCGCCCCGGTCTTCCGGCACAAAGCCTCATCTGCGGCTGCCGCGATTACGTCATCATTAAAGCGCAGATCAACACCGTCCAGTTCGAACAGCTTCTGATACTGCTTGACCAGCGCGTTTTTCGGCTCGGTCATAACGCGAATCAGCGCGTCCTTATCCAATGAGGAAAGCGTCACCATAATCGGCAAACGCCCGACAAATTCCGGTATCAGACCAAATTTCAGCAAATCCTCCGGCATAGCCTTGGCGAGAATGGCGTCTTCTTCGGCGCGGGTAGCGGCAATTTCAGAGCCAAAACCCAGCGTTTTGGTGTTCACCCGCTGCTTGATGATGTTTTCAATACCGCAGAACGCCCCGCCGCAGATAAACAGAATATTGGTAGTGTCAATCTGCAAAAGCTCCTGGTGGGGATGTTTGCGGCCACCCTGCGGCGGTACTGAGGCCACCGTACCCTCCAGAATTTTCAGCAGCGTCTGCTGCACGCCTTCGCCGGAAACATCCCGCGTGATGGATGGATTCTCGCTTTTGCGGGCGATTTTATCAATTTCATCAATATATACAATGCCGTGCTGGGCGCGTTCAATGTCATAATCCGCCGCCTGGATCAGCTTCAGCAGTATATTCTCCACATCCTCGCCCACATACCCAGCCTCCGTGAGCGATGTGGCGTCGGCCACGGCAAAAGGCACGTTCAGGATTTTTGCCAGCGTCTCGGCCAGCAGCGTTTTGCCACTACCTGTCGGACCCAGCATCAGAATATTACTTTTTTGCAGCTCCACCCCATCGGTCATGCCACCGCTTTTGATGCGTTTATAGTGGTTGTAAACGGCCACCGAAAGCACGCGTTTAGCTTTTTCCTGCCCGATAACATAATCGTCCAGTACGGCCTTAATCTCCTGCGGCTTCGGAATTTCCCCCAGTATTTCCTGCTCGGCGGCGTTTTCGGCACGGTAAATATCTTCGTCGATTATCTCAGCGCAAAGCTCGATACATTCGTCGCAAATACAAACGCCCGGCCCGGCAATTAACTTCCGCACCTGATTCTGCGTCTTGCCGCAGAAAGAACAGCGCTTCAGCTCCCTATCATCCGGCTCTTTCGGCATGAAATATCCACTCCTTTTTATAATACACTATCAATGCCGTATACCGGCGGTTCAGTGTTTATCAATAACCTCGTCAATCAGGCCATACTTTTTGGCAGCCTCGGCGCTCATGAAGAAATCACGCTCAGTATCTGCCGCGATCTTTTTATACGTCTGACCGGAACGCTCCGCCATAATATGGTTCAGCTTTTCTTTCATCTGAATAATGCGCTTGGCGTGTATCTCAATATCTGTTGCCTGCCCTTGCGTACCGCCCAGCGGCTGATGGATCATAATTTCGCTGTTCGGCAGGGCATAACGCTTGCCAATCGCTCCCGCCGTCAGCAGGAAAGCTCCCATTGAAGCCGCCATGCCGATACAGATGGTGCTGACGTCCGGCCTGATATACTGCATTGTATCAAAAATAGCCATACCCGCAGTAATTGAACCGCCAGGGCTGTTGATATACAAATGGATATCCTTTTCGGAATCCTCCGATTCCAAAAACAGCATTTGAGCAATCGTCAGGTTGGCCACATCGTCGTTAATTTCGCTGCCAAGAAATACCACCCTGTCTTTCAGCAACCGGGAATAGATATCGTAGGAGCGCTCGCCGCGGCTGGTCTGCTCCACTACCATCGGAATCAACATATTCATCAGCATTATCCTCCACCCCAAAAGTCTTAGAAATAGTATGCGTATAGACCAACGGTTTATACGCACACTAAAAAATTCCTTCAGTTGTCAAATGTATGTCCAGTTTATTTAATGACCGCGTTGGTGTTGATAAACTCAATGGCTTTCAACATCTTCACATTATACTCAAAGAAACGCAGCTGGTCGTTACTGGAAAACGTGCTTTTAATCTCCTGCAAAGTCTTGCCATAGGTATCGGCAATCTCCTGCATCTGTTTATCGAGGTCGGCTTCCTCCGCCTGGATATTCTCCGCCTTGACAATGGCTTCCAGCACCAGATCCTGCTTCACCGCGGTTTCCGCCCGATCCTGCTGTTTGGCTTTCCAGTCGGCACGAGTGCTGTTGGTCAGCTGGAAAAATCTTTCCAGCGTCAACCCCTGATATTGCAACTGGTTTTCAAAATCGGCCAGCATTTGATCGAGCTTATTGTCGATCATAATGGCCGGCACTTCCATCTCGGCATTGGCGACAACCTGCTCCAGCACCTTGTTCTGCGCCACATCCACCGCCATCTGCTCGGCCTTTTCATTCAGCTCCTCACGCAGCTTCTCGCGCAGCTCGGCCACGGTATCGCAGTCCTCACGCATATCTTTGACAAAATCATCGTCCACCGGCGGCAAATCACGGCGGCGAACCTCATGCACCTTG
>DVMH01000003.1 GCA_018715045.1 Candidatus Avidehalobacter gallistercoris | reverse complement strand
CTGCTCGCGCTCGTCATGTCCGCCGCCCACACCAGAACCACGCTGTCTGCCAACCGCATCGATCTCGTCAATGAAGATAATGCAGGGAGCGTGCTTCTTGGCCGAATCGAACAGATCACGCACACGGGAAGCGCCAACGCCGACGAACATCTCGACGAAATCAGAACCGCTGATGGTGAAAAAAGGCACGCCCGCCTCGCCCGCCACTGCTTTGGCCAGCAAAGTCTTGCCGGTGCCGGGAGGGCCGTATAACAACACGCCTTTCGGGATCTTGGCGCCCAGCAGGTTATACTTTTTGGGCGATTTCAGGAAATCGACCACCTCGGCCAATTCTTCCTTAACCTCGTCAATGCCAGCCACGTCCTTGAACGTGATTTTTTTCTGTTCATCCAGATGCAGGCGCGCACGGCTTTTGCCAAACTGCATTATCTTGCCGCCGCCGTTTCCCTGGTTGAGCATAAAGAACAGCATCGCGCCGATCAGCAGCACAGGCAGCAATGACAGCGCCAGCTGTGCCCAGAAGCTGGGTTCCGGCACGCCGTTATAATCAACGTCGGTCAGATTATTCTCCTCAAAAAAGGCGGAAATATTATCGTCCGTCGGCCCTTGAGAATAATATTCCGTACCATCACGCAATTTGCCGGTATAAATAGTGGTGCCGTCGCCCTGTGGCTGCACCTGCACACTGGCCACCTCGCCCGATACGACCATAGGACGGAACTCTCCCATATAGCTAAGCTCATTAGCCTGCACCGCGGTATCGGCAGAAAGCGTGTAGAGATACACCACCATCAACACCAGCAGAAGAAAAATGGTAATGTTTTTTAATTGCTTTTGCAAATCGAATTTTCACTCCTTACCCAAAAAAATTTGCAACCAAAATTTGGTAATTATCTTTAAGCAATATCATATTATAACACACATTATAGTACTTTGGCAAACTATTCTTCGCCAATTTCGACCCAATATGCTTATTTTACACGGCCAGTTTTAACTATATGTAAATTATCGCTGCTTATTCTGCCCGCTGCGGCTTTTGTTTCGCCGCAGGGCAAGCGCTTCCGACGGCTGTTCGACCATTACCAGCAATGTACCCTCGCGCTTTGCCTCCACTCCGCCTGTCAGATGCAAATTTCCGCCTTGCGGCAAGCGCAGAACTTCCTCAACTCGGGCAAATTCCAGCGAGCAAACATTTTGCTTTTTCACCGCGCACCACATGGCTCGCACCAGCCGCCGCCGAATCGCAACAGGCTCTGCCGCCAGCTCTGCCCAAGGGTATTTAACCTGCCCTGAGCTCTGCTCTGCCCGCCGCATTTTATCATGCGTAACAGCGGCAAGTAAATCTTCCACCGCCGCCTGGATATGCGCCGTCTGCGCCAGTTTAGCGTTAATCTGCGGGTTGATTTTTTTGAGACGCGGCATAACTTCCCGCCGCACATAGTTACGTGTATAATCCGTACTTTGGTTGGAGGCGTCCTCTCGCCAGCAGAGGCCTCGCGCCGTAAGGTAGGCCATAATATCCGCCCGCGGCGTATCAAGCAGGGGGCGCAGCAGATAACCGCTTGCCGCCCGCATACCGCAAAGCCCTGCTCCGCCGGAGCCGCGCAAAAGGTGCAGAAGCAGAGTTTCCGCTTGATCCTCCTGATGGTGCGCCGTCAGCAACCAGACCGGAGCATAACCTTCGTTCACAAGTTGCTGCCGCAGTTCTGCCATCCAGGCATAGCGCGCCGCCCGCGCCCGCTGCTCCAGATTCGGCTGACCAGGAGCAAGCTGCGCTGACCGCGCTGTATAGAATGGTATTTGCCGCCGCGCACACCACGCCCGGCAGAATTGTTGGTCGCCGTCCGCATCCGCCCCGCGCAGGTTATGATGATAATGCGCCGCGGCCAGTGTAAATGCAGGCAGTTTGCCCGCCCCGGCCAACTCAGCAAGCCCTGACAGCAACGCCAGTGAATCACGCCCGCCGGAGAATCCCACAATTAAAACCGAACGTTCCCCTATGGCAGCGGAACGAATACCCGCGGCCAGTTTTGTGAGAAATTCTTTTGCACGCTTATCCTGCATAACAACCCTCCCTGCGTAAAATCGGCATACGTTGCGATTATTATTCGGCGGGCATCACCAAAATCCTTTTTGAGATACAGGCAAAGAAGCGGCCAGAAAACTCCGGTCGCTTCTTTTGCTTCCTTTATTTATGATATGGCTCATGCCGGTTAATTTTGACCGCGCGGTAAATCTGCTCACATAATATCAGACGCATCAATTGGTGGGGATAAGTGGCGGGACCAAAAGATAGCTTAAAATCCGCCCTTTTCAGCACCGCCGGAGCCAGGCCGCAGGAACCGCCTATCACAAAAATCAGCTCACGCCGTCCAGAGAAGCTCCATTCGTTCAATTTTTCCGCCAGTTGTTCAGAGGAGAGCTCCCGCCCCTTAATAACCAGTGCCACCAGCAACGCATCTTCCGGCACATGACTTAAAAGACGTTCGCCCTCCCTGGCTATGATCTGCGCCACATCCGCCGGAGAAGCAGACTGTGGCGCCGGCAGATCCGGCACCTCGCTTATATCCACCGGGAAAACGGGCGCCAGCCGCTTCAAATATTCCCTGATGCCGTCGGTAAAATATTTTTCTTTAATGCTGCCCACGGCCAATATCCGGCAGCGCACAGGCTATTCCTCCAATTCCTGTAAAGTAACAGTGAAGTTCAGCGTTTCATCGCCGCGCACCACTTTAACTTCCACCTTATCGCCAATGTTGTGAGCGAAAATCTTGTCCTGCAATTCCGAATATGTGGAAATCTCGTCGCCGTCGATCCCCACGATAATATCATACGTCTTCATGCCGGCCTTTTCTGCCATACTGCCGCTGGCCGGAGCCACCAACACGCCATAATCGACGGACAGGTTGTTGTAATACGCCACCTGCGGCGTCACATCGGCCAGAATATTCACGCCCAACGCCGGGCGGGCAATTTTTCCGTTGCTCATCAGCTCGCCGCAGATTTTCAGCACATCGTTGCTGGGAATGGCAAAGCCCATGCCCTCATATCCCGTCATGCTGATTTTGACGGTGTTGATACCGATAACCTCGCCCTCGGCATTGCAAAGTGCGCCGCCGCTGTTACCAGGATTAATTGCTGCATCGGTCTGCACCACAGTGAGCACCGTACCCTCAGACGTGGTGACGGAACGGTTCAGACCGCTGATCACACCCTTAGTCAGCGAGTTGGCGAAATTCTCGCCGCCGGGGTTGCCGATGGCAATGGCCGTCTCGCCCACTACCAACTCGCTGGAATCGCCAAATTTGGCCACCGTCAGCTTCTCGTCCGGCTCAATTTTAATCACGGCCAGGTCAGTGCGCTCATCGGTACCCACCACCTCGGCAATGTAGGAATCCCCGTTATACAGTGTAACGCTGATCTTCTCGGCGCCTGCCACCACATGGTTATTGGTTATGATATAGCCGTCTGCGGAATAGATAACGCCACTGCCAGTGCTTGCAACCGCCTCCACACCCGTACTGTTCCCCCAACCGTAATAATTCATAAATGTCTGCACATTCTGAATGTTGCTGATGAACACCACCGCCGGGGAAACCTGCTCGCCCACACTGATGGCGTTTTCGTCAGCCTGGGTGACGGCGGCGCTCTGCGTCACTGCGTTATTATCCTGACTGGAAGGCGCCGCATTGGCGCTCTGTCCGTCCAGCATGGTTGAGCACATCGACCAGGAAATAGCCGCGCTGACCACAGCGCAGCACAGGCACAGCACCAGCGTCCGCATCAAACCAAAGGGGCGGCGCGGCGGCCGTCCACCCTCAAAATCCTGTAAATAGTTATCCATTTTTCACACCTCACAATTCTTTATGTCCATATTATACTGCCCGAACTTAAAAACAAGTTAAAACTTCGGTATTTTTTTGGCTAATCGGCTAAAGCGTCCAACAACAGGATGGCGTGTGCGCCGGCGCAACCGTCAGCCACTCCTCCGGCTGCGCCGTCAACCTTTGCAACGCCAAAGCTACGGTCTGATACGCCGCCTCAGGAGTGTTATTCGTTTCACTCAGATGCGCGAGCATAACGGGGCAAAGCCGCTCTTGCAGCAGATGTACCACAAGCTCTGCCGCCTGTGAGTTGGCCAAATGCCCGGAAAGACCCGCCACTCGCCGCTTCAAAAAGGGTGCATACGGCCCCTGCATCAACATTTGGCGGTCATGGTTTGCCTCCAGAACCAGCGCATCTAAATCATGCAGCGAATAAAGCATACCGCGCGTCACCACCCCGGTATCCGTCACATACCCCAGGCGTTTACCCTCCGCCTGCAAAACCAACCCCAACGGTTGCACCGCGTCGTGCGACGTTTTGCAGAACTCAAAGCTAAACTCACCCAGCCGCATATCATAGGTAAACTCGCGCTTCAAAGATGGCGGCAGATCATCCGCAAAAGAGAGCGCGCTCCATGTTTTGGGCGAAGCATACACAGGAATGCCGTATCGTGCAGCAAGCCGCGCCGCCCCAGCGATATGATCAGTATGCTCATGCGTCAGCAAAATGGCGGCAATTCTATCCGGTCTTTCACCCTGCACGGCAAGCGTCTGTTCAATTTTGGCAGCGGAAATGCCCGCGTCAATCAGAATAGCCGTATCGCCGCTCTTGGCAAAAGCGCAGTTGCCAGAAGACGAGCTGGCCAGCGTAAAGAAATCCATAGCTGTTCTTTCTTTATTCTGCGGTGTTTCACGGCAGAATTATACTCAAATAATATGAAGCCAACATAAATTCTAATCAAATCCAACTTTATTATTATACGCCTCAAGAAGACAGACTGCAAGACTTCATATAGACAATTCCTTATACTTTAAGCGCCGTCATGATATGACTTCGGTGATTTGCCCAGCGCATAGATTGACATTTTAGGTTTTACCGTACTATACTGCAGCATAGCAAATCGTATTCAGGGGATTATTGAAATTGAGAGTACATACAGATGATATTGCTCTTTAAGGGAAACTTCAAGATACGCAAGTTTTTGCAAATCAAGATAGGAAAAATATAACTATTACAAAGGAGTTGTGCCCGTATACTTTCAACCTGTCAGCATAGAAAAAAATACGGAAAGTTATTGTCTGAGAAAATCATGTAAAAGCAAAACAGAAACGCCCCAATACCGCAGTATCAGGGCATTTCACTGTTTTTTGGTGGAGGTGGCGGGACTCGAACCCGCGTCCGAAAGAAAATCCACCGGAATTTCTACGAGCGTAGTCTGCCGTTACAATCTTGCGGTGCGCCGCACAGCAAACGAAGCGCCGAACCGCCAGCCTTTAAAATTTCCTCCTTGCCTTAAAGGCATCTGGCTTGGAGTAGCTTGCAGGGGTTAGCCTCATTGCCACAGCCGGCAAGCTGGGCCGTGGGCGAGGTTAGCATTAAGCTGCTAAAGCGTAATTTTTGTTGCCATTTAAGAATGACAATTGCCATAGTTTTACGGGCTGATGACGTCCCCGGCTCGCTTATCCGACCAATTCTTCCCCCGTCGAATCCAGAAAACACCCCCATATCACTAATAAATACAATGTATAGGCCGCAAAACTTGCGGCTTAAAAATCGCGGTTTTTTTCTTTCATAGCGCGCTCAATCTGCCGTTTGGAATCACGCTCAGCCATGCTGTCGCGCTTATCATAAAGCTTTTTGCCGCGAGCCAACGCCAGCTCCACCTTGACCAAAGCCCCAGAAAAATAAAGCCGTACCGGAATCAGTGTCAACCCCTTCTCACGGACGCTGGCATAAAGCCGCGCGATTTCATTTTTATGCAGCAGCAAGCGGCGCGGTCGCTTCGCCTCATGGTTGTTGATGTTGCCGAAATCATACGGGCTGATGTGCAGGTTATACAACCATACCTCACCATTTTCCACCCGGGCAAACGCGTCTACCAGGCTGGCCTTTCCTGCCCGCAGAGATTTCACCTCGGTGCCGCAAAGCTCAATACCCGCCTCGTATTTTTCCAGAAAAAGATACTCATGGCGCGCCTTGCGGTTTTCAATAATGGTTTTCCCAGCCATAGATTCTCCTCTCCCCTGCGCCTGGCATTAAGCAGGCACAAAATCAATGCGGCGCTCCATCAGATCCACCTTGACAACCCTTACATTCAAGGGCGTTCCCAGCGTGAAGCTGTGCGTCCGCCCCTTAAACAGCATAACCTCTGCGTAATAATTATACTCGTCCGGCGGCAGTTCGTCAACCGCCACACGCCCCTCCACGCCGTTTTCCAACGCCACAAAAACGCCGCTTGCCGTCATTCCGGAAATTTTGCCAGAGAAAACCTCGCCTAAATGCTCGCGCATATACAGGCAGCATTTCATTTTCACCGCCTCGCGCTCAATTTCCTCAGCCACACGTTCCCGCTCGGAAGACTGCCTGGCAGCCGCCGCCATATAAGCGCCTGGCTTCCGTACATTCAGCCAGTCGTCGTCGCACACAAGCTCATGCTTGATGGCACGATGCACCGCCAAATCAGCATAGCGGCGAATGGGCGAGGTAAAATGGCAGTAATATTTGGCCGCCAGCCCAAAATGTCCGCTGCAATCCGGTGAATATTCGGCATGAGTCATACTGCGCAGTGCCATAAGCTGAATAAACTCGTCCTCCGGGCGGCCAGCTGCCTGCTTAAGCAGTTTCTGCATCTCCCGCGGGCTGACATCGCCTTTTGCGTCGCCCAGTTCGTTATACCCAAACGCCAGCAGCGCCGTGTTCAGCGCAGTCAGCTTCTCATCCTGCGGCCCCTGGTGCACGCGATAGACAAAAGGCGTCTGCAAACGGCGGAAATGCTCCGCCACCGTCTCGTTAGCAGCCAGCATAGCCTGCTCGATCATCTTCTCGGCCAGACGCTGACGCCGTTGCACGATCTCCGCCACCTTGCCGTTTTGGCTCATTTTCACCTTAAGCTCGGGAAAGTCGAAATTCAGCGCGCCGCGGCGTGTCCGCATTTTCTCCAATATGCCCTGCAATGCCGCCAGCGGCTTCAAAAGCGGCAGCAGATCACGGTTAGCAGCTATAAGTTTTCGGTTATGCTCAAGCAAAATAGCGTTCACAGTGTCATAATCCAGCCGACGGTAAACGCAGATTACTGCCGGAAAGATCTCATGCCGCACCAACTTGCCGCGCGGCGTGAATTCCATATCGCAGCCCAAAGTCAGACGGTTTTTGCCAGCGTTCAGACTGCAAATGCCGTTAGAAAGCTCCACTGGCAGCATGGGCAGCACCCGATCCGGCAAATACGTGCTGGTGGCACGGGCGAAAGCCTCCTGTTCCAGCGCGCTGCCAGGACGCACATAATGCGACACATCAGCGATCTGCACGCTCAGAAAGTAATTACCGTTTTCCTCGCGGCGGCAAAAAACCGCGTCGTCGAAATCGCGGCTGTCCACGCCGTCGATCGTCACAAACGGATAATCGCGATAATCGCGCCGTCCGGCCAAATCGTGACGGTTGATACTCTGCGGCACCGCTGCCGCCTCAGCCAGCACCTGCGCCGGGAAGTCGCCCGGCGCGCCCAGCTGCCACATCACCATCTGCATATCCTGCCCATCGTTTTGCAGCAAATCGGCTTCATCCACGTGGTGCAAAACTTTCAGGATCACACCCTCCAAACGGCTTTCCTTATCGATTTTTTTGCCCTCGGCAGGCGTCAGCAGCTTCACCAGCACATGGTCATACTGCCGCGCACCGGCCACATTGCCCGGCGCAATGAAAATATCCGGCCAGCCGGCATTGCGGGTTCTGACAAAACCGTATCCCTTGCGGCTGGTCATGAAATAGCCCTCCAGCTTCTGGCTGGAACGGCGTTTAACATGAGCTCCTGACATCTGCCCATCCTTATGCAGCCGCGGGCGAACGGCCTTGGCATTAGTCTTGACAGTACGTTTCGCCTGCCGCGCCTTTTCCTGTTTGATACGCCCCTCCGGCTTGGAATGAGGCGTTTTTGCCATGCGTCTTCTCATATTTTTACGTTCTTCCCTGGTTTATATGTCTTATGAAAACTCGTCTGTCTGCTCTGTAACTCCATCCGGGGTCACAATGTACGTTTTGGTGCGCGTAAGAGCCTCGGCCAGCAATTCATCCAACGCCAGATTTTGCTCCATCGCCTCAGCCTCGGCAAGGCGCGGTTTGATTTTCGGGTGCGGCGGCAGAAAAACAGTGCAGCAATCCTCATAAGGGCGGATTGAAATATCAAACGTGCCAATTCTCTGAGCACGCGCCACAATCTCCTCCTTATCAAAACCAATCAGCGGCCGCAGCACCGGCATTTTGGTCACGTTATTGATGACATACATGCTCTCCAGCGTCTGGCTGGCCACCTGACCCACGCTCTCGCCGGTATAAATAGCAATAGCGGCGTTCCGGCTGGCAATTTGCTCAGCCAAACGGAACATGAAGCGCCGCATGATAGTGATGCCGTATTCCTCCGGGCATACGGCATGAATAGCCTTTTGTATTTCGGTGAAATGCACCGCGTGAACGCGGAGCGGCCTGTTATGCCAGCGCGCCAGAACCTGCGCCAGATCCAGCACCTTTTCCAGCGCCCGCTCACTGGTAAACGGAAAGCTTTCAAAATGCACAGCTTCGATGTTGACGCCGCGCTTCATAGCCATAAAAGCGGCCACCGGGCTGTCAATACCACCGGAGAGCATGACCACCGCCCGGCCGCCCGTGCCAACGGGCATACCTTTGGCGCCGGGAAAACTGCCGCAGTAAACATAGGCTGCCTCGTCGCGCACCTCCACGTTGACGATGTGCTGGGGTTTACGCATCTGCGCGGTGTATTTATCGCCCGTCTGAGCAAATATATAGCCGCCCACCGCCTTGCTTATCTCCGGCGACGTCATTGGGAAACGCTTGTCGGAACGGCGGCTTTCCACCTTGAATTCGCCGCCGTTTGGCAATGCCTCTGACAGCGTAGCCAGAGCTGCGCGCTGAATGGCAGCAAGATCTTTAGACGCCGTGCGCACCGGGCAGATCGCATAAATACCAAATACGCGGGATAAGCGCTCCACCACCGCGTCACGGTCGTCCAGCACAGGAACGGTTATCCGCCCCAGGCTAACGTTAACTTTACGCTCCGGCAAATCAGCAAGCGCGCGCTCGATATTTTTAACCAAACGGTTGATAAACTGGTTTTTGTTCTTGCCCTTCAGGCCCAACTCGCCGTATTTTATCATTAATAATTGTTGTTCCTGCATATCCCTCTCCCCCAAAATTCAGCGCCGCTTCGGCTGTAAGACCTCACGCAGCTCGTTCACCTGCCGCTTGACGATGACCGCAGCACGCTCCGCCTCCTCCACCGTGTTCAAATAAGAAAAACTGAAGCGAATCGCCCCCTCGATACGGCGGCGGTCATAGCCCATGGCCTGCAAAACATGGCTGAGCTTGTCTCTTTTCGCAGCGCAGGCCGAACCCGCCGAAACCAACAGCCCCTCATCCTCCAGCATATGCAGCAAAACTTCACTTTTTACACCCTCAAAACTGATGTTGACCACATTTGGCAGAGCCCCCTCCGGGCTGTTCAAATGCCAGCCGGGAAAATCGCCAAGACCGTTCAGCAGCGTCTCCCGCACCTCGGCAACACGGTCTAACCGCTTGTCCAGCTCGTCATACGCCATTTTTGCCGCAAGACCAAGAGCGCATATACCCGGCAGATTCTCAGTGCCGCAGCGCATACCGGCCTCTTGGCCTCCACCTGTCAGCTGAGGAGTAATATGCACGCCGTTTCTGATATACAAAAAACCGGTGCCCTTGGGCGCATGGAATTTATGCCCGCTGACCGAGAGCAGATCAGCCCCCAGTTTTGGCGCCGATACTACCATTTTGCCATAACCCTGTACCGCGTCAACGTGCAAAAGAGCCGGACTTTTCGCGTCCTTCAGCACGTGAGCCAGTTCGGCGATCGGCTGCACCGCTCCCACCTCGTTATTTACCAACATGACGCTGACCAATACGGTGTCCGGACGCAGCAGCTTCTGCAGATTACGGGCGTCAACTTGACAGTTGGCGTCCACCGGCAGAAAATCGACCTCATAGCCCTCATCCTGCAATGCCTTGGCCGTATTCAGCACTGCGGGGTGCTCCACCGCCGAGACGATCAGATGCTTGCCCCGCCGGCGGTTAGCCTGCATGACCCCACGAAGCGCCAGATTATCAGATTCGGTGCCGCCGGAGGTAAAGAATATCTCCGCCGGGTTAACGTCCAGTGTTTCGGCCACGCGCCGCCGCGCCTCGGCCAACAGCTTCTCTGCCTTAAGTCCCCGCGCATACGCCGCCGAGGGATTGCCAAATTCCTCCCGCATTAACTGATAAGCAAAATCCGCCACCGGCTCGATGACCTGCGTGGTGCCGGAATTATCAAAATAAATCTCCTGCCGTTTTTTCGTCATAATTTAACCTCGCCAATTTTATCGCCGCATAAAACAACTTGCCGGCAGCCAAACGCGGCAGACGGCAAGCAGCGAGAGCTTTGCACCTTACGGGCGCAGATAGAACAGCGCCACGCAGCCCGGTCCCAAATGCACGCCAACCGTGGGCCCGATGGGACAAAGTATCACCTCGCCCAGCTTAAGCTCCGCTTTCAATTCTTCCAACAGCTTCTCCGCGCTGTCCTTTTGCAGAATATAGCTGACAAACAGGGTGGTGCTGGAAAAATCCGTGCCGTCCTCTTTAACGCGCTGTTTCAACCAGGCCAGCGCTTTGTTCATGCCGCGCACTTTAGCCGCCACTTCCAGCGAGCCATCCGCGCAGATGTTGATAACCGGCTTGATATTCAACGCCCGCGCCACCTGCGCTGTAGCGTTGCTGATACGACCGCCCCTGGCCAGATACACCAGATTATTGATCGCGCCGTAACCCCGGCTGCGCTCAATTATTTCGGGCAACACCTGCTCCACCTGCGCCAGTGTTTGCCCTGCCGCCGCCAGCCTTGCCGCCGCCAGCACGATGGCGCCCTCGCCCAGAGTCGCGCTTTGGGAATCATAGACCGCCGCTCTTTCGCGGGGATAATCGGCCAACATGATCCGCGCACTGTCATAAAAACCGGAAAGCGCCCGCGCAATAGTGATAACGAGGACCTCATTCCCCGCCGACAGTTCCTGTTGCAGCGCCAGCTCCAAAAGCCCCAGCGAGGGATAAGACGTAGTGGGAAATTCCTTTCCTCCCACCAAGCGCTGATAAAACTGTTCGGTGGTGATCGTCTGCTGATCGGCAAATGTCTCCGCGTCGAACGCAATGTTCATCGGAAGCTTGATTATGCCATACTGTTCGGTCAGCTCCGCAGGCAAATCACAGGCAGTGTCAGTTATAATTCTAAGCATTATGTTTTCCTTCTCCCCGACAAGTATACATCAATCACGTTAAATCATTTTATATTAATCGCTCATCTCTTCGGCCATTTCTGCGCTGCGCCCGGCACAAGCCATGCAAGCCATTTCCACCAGATTGGGCAATGCATCGCCGAAAGCAGAAAGAGCCGCAGCTGTTGTGCCGCCCTTGGAAGTCACCTGAACCCGAAGTTCTGCCGGACTTGCCTGGCTTTCCGCAAGCATTTGACCGCTGCCAACGGCTGTCTGCCGTGCAAGCTTCGCCGCCGTTTTTGCGTCCAGGCCAAGCTTTTCGCCAGCCCGCGCCAGCGCTTCGGTGAAATAGTAAAAATAGGCCGGGCCGCTGCCGGAAATTGCCGTCAGCGCGTGGATATCCTTTTCCTCAATCCACACCGTATCGCCTACCGCAGCAAAAACCTGCCCGGCCAGCTTTTTATGCTTTTCATCAGCCAGACTCCCCGCCATCAGCCCGGTAATCGCGGCCAGAACCTGCGCCGATGTGTTTGGCATAGCGCGCACCAGCGGCACATTGGGCAATTTTGTTTCATAATACGCCAGAGGCAGACCCGCAGCAATCGTCAGCACCATCTGCCCGGGGCGGATAAACCCTGCCACATCCGCCAAAAGGCCGGACATTGCCTGCGGCTTCACCGCAAGCAACAACATGTCCGCCGCTTTCACAGCCTCTTCTAAACTGGCAAAGCTTTTTGCGTGCAATTCCGCCGCCAGCTTCTCTGCTTTTTCCTGATGAATATCGTAAAAGCCCAAATCAAACGGGGTGTGCTTCGCCACAAGACCACGGCCAATAGCCGCCGCCATGTTACCGCCCCCCAGAAATACAAGTTTGTTTTCCGCCATATTATACATCCCCCATTATTGTCCGGCCAGGCTGCCGACCTGATTAAAGTTGAAATCGTCATGCTCAACGGGAAGACCTCCACTCAGATCCGTACCGTGCGGCAGCATATCTACCGTCTTGCCGTCAATACGGAAATACAGGCGGTTTACCTCGTCCACATTAATCAGCGTAGCCAGCAGACTGTTCACCAACAGACGTTCCTGCGACGAGCCGCCGATATTCAACAAACCGGCGCTGAAATCAACAGTAAAAGCACCATCTTCCTCCGTATGCAGCGAAAGTAAGCCTGCCTTTGCCGTCATACCGGCAGGCACGGCGGCATAAAGACCGCTTTCCTCCGGCGGCGGCGACGCCCACGCGGCCACCAGCGCCTCCAGATAAGCAAAAAGCCCGTCGTCATCAGCCGCATAATCCGCCCGGTTGACCGGCAGCGTCAGCGGCACCAGATACATCGCCTGGCTATCAGTGTAATACACGTAGGAGCCACCCTGACCGTCGCTGTAATCATTCAGATACTGGAACGCATAGGGCTCGTCAAACAGCATCTGGTCGTTATAGCTCAGCAAAATAGCAGCGGTGGTGTCGTCCTGCTCCAGCAGTTCGTCATTAACCGTCGCATAAAAAGCCTCAAGGTTCACGTCGTCAAGCGAAAGCGGCGCGTCGCCTTTCAGGCTGATATGCACAACGCCGTCGTCATAATAAAGATCTTTCAGCTTCACGCCCAGCGGCAAAGCAGAACGGCAAAAAGAGTCCGCCGGCCCGGCCAGCAGTTTTTCCAGGGCAATCCAAATGGTATCACGGCTGGAATTTATCCCATAGGAAAGCGGCACCAGCACATCGCTGTCAGCCGCCGGGAAATACACCGTCACCGAGCTCTGCGGCTCATACGACAGCAGATCCGGCGTAACCTCCGGGCGTACATTCGGCTGAAGCTCATCACCGCCGCAGGCAGCAAGAACAAGAACCGCCAGCAACAGCGCCATCAACAACAGGTTTTTACCCAAACGCTTCATATTTAAAGCCTCCTCATTGGCAAAGCCTTTCCACCACTATCACAAACCGTTTTTACAGTATACCACAATCGCCGCCCCGGCGCAACCGGAGCTATTTTTTCAGATCGTCCAGCGTCAGGCTGAAAGAGGGCACAAAATGTTCCATAAAATACGCCACCTCCGGCCTCTCCTGATACACAGCCAGCTTCGCCGCCGTCGCATCATATGCCACTTGAAATTCACGGTTGCCGGAGCCGACTTCCTCCACGCACTTCAGATAGGCGCAGATTTTGTCAGCAATATGCACAAGTTCAGCCTCTGGCGAATCTTCCGGCAGCAACAGCGGACGGAAATCCTCCTGCAAATCCTCCGGCAGCTTAGCCAGCAGTTCATCCGCCGCTCCCGCCTCCAGTGCATGAAAAACGCGCTCGATATCAGCGTTGGCATACTTCACCGGGGTAGGCAGATCACCCGTTACCGTCTCGCTCGCGTCATGATAAAGCGCCAGCACTGCAACGCGATTGGCGTCCACCTGGCCGCCGTAAAGCCGGTTCTGAATAACGGCCAGCGCGTGAGCCACCACCGCTACCTGCCAGCTGTGCTCCTGCGTATTTTCCTGGTAACTGTTCCGCATCAGCCCCCAGCGGCGGATTAGACGCAGGCGGCTGATATATGCAAAAAAATGGTTCATTACCAAACTGCCTCCTTATTACTGCATAGCTATTATAGCAAAAATTTGTTGTGTTGGCAAATATTATCGGCTATAATAACAGGTATGAATACTACAAAACGAATTGCCACTCCCAGCGTGACGCGCGGCATTATGCAGGATTACCATTTGGTCGCCAAAAAAAGCCTGGGGCAGAATTTCATCATTGAGCCGAAAATAATAAACCGTATCGTCGAAACTGCTGCTTGTGACAAGCATGATCTGGTGCTGGAGATCGGCCCTGGTTTAGGCAGCCTGACGCAGGCGCTGGCCGAAGCCGCAGGGCAGGTAGTGACAGTGGAACTTGACAAAACTCTGCTGCCGCCGCTGCAAGCCCAGTTTGCCAATACGCCCAATGTGGCCCTTATCCACGCCGACGCCTTGCAGGCGGATATTTCCGGACTGCTGGCGCCTTATTCCGCTAAACCAGAGCTTCGGCCGGGGTTTATGGTGGTAGCCAACCTGCCGTATTACATCACCACGCCGCTTATATTGCGCATTTTAACTGACAATGCGCCGTGGCGGCGGCTGGTATTCATGGTGCAGAAAGAGCTGGCTGCACGTTTGCAGGCTGCCCCCGGCGGTAAGGATTACGGCGCCCTCTCCCTGGCTGTGCAGTACCGCGCACAGGCCAAACTCGCGTTCACCGTGCCTGCCGCGGTATTTTTGCCGCGCCCCAAGGTGGATTCCGCCGTGGTGGTGCTGGACAAATTATCTGCGCCCACCGTGCAGGTGCAGGATGAGGCAGCGCTGTTTGCCGTTATCCGTGCGGGCTTCAACCAGCGGCGCAAAACGCTGAGCAACGCACTGGGCAATGTCCTGGGACTGGATAAAGGTCTGGTGACAGAGGCGCTTTCCCTTGCCGGCATTGACGGCGCACGCCGGGCGGAAACTCTAAATTTGGCCGAATTCGCCGCCCTAAGCAACGCAATAACCGAATTAAGCTAAACGGCGGCAGGCAGGCAAAATCAGCTTGACTAAGCCAAACCAACAGAGTACAATATAATCAACAATAATACAGACGGTATATAATGCGCTGAGGCGGCCAAACGGTGGCCTGCCCGACTGTAATTCAAACAAAAAAAACTGCTGCCGGACAGCTGGACGGACGGCCTCAAGTTGTGGTAAAGCATGCCAGCGGGCAGCAAAGGAGGCTCGACTAATTATGACGGAAAAGAAAACTTGGCCCAGAATGCAGGAGATGAAAGAGGCAGGCGAAAAAATCGTCATGATCACCGCCTATGACTATGCCAGCGCCACCATGGCGCAGAACGCGGGCGTGGACTTCATTCTGGTAGGCGACTCGCTGGGGAATGTGGTTCAAGGCTGCGACAACACCCTGCCCGTAACGGTAGACGAAATTATCTACCACAGCAAAATGGTGCGCCGAGGCGCGCCAGACACCTGTGTTGTCGGTGATATGCCGTTCGGCTCCTATGAAGTGACCATTGAGGAGGGCGTACGGAACGCTATCCGCATGATGAAAGAGGGCGGCTGTGACGGCGTTAAGCTGGAGGGCGGCATTGAACGTGCGCCGCTGATCAAAGCGCTGACTGAAGCATCTGTTCCCGTGATGGCGCATATCGGCATGACCCCACAGAAAATTGCCCAGATGGGCGGCTTTAAAGTACAGGGCAAAAGTGTGGAGGCTGCGCAGAAGCTGATAGACGCGGCCAAAGAACTGGAGGCCGCAGGCGCAGTACAGGTTTTGATGGAATGTGTACCGGCACCTCTGGCCACGAAAATCACCGAGAGCCTGCACGTTCCCACCATCGGTATTGGCGCAGGCGCGGGCTGCGACGGCCAGGTGCTGGTGTGGTACGATCTGGCCGGTATGTATGACAAATTCTGTCCTAAGTTTGTCAAAAAATATGCCGAAGCTGGCAAGATGATTACCAACGCGATGGCGGAATATGTAAGCGAGGTCAAAGGCGGTCAGTTCCCCGACGATGCGCACTCCTTTGCGCTGAAGAACGCCGATGAAATTCTGCCCCGGCTATACTAAAACAGTTTGCGCACAACCAAAAGGCGGTATACCCAAACGGTATACCGCCTTTTTCTTTGGCTGGTTATTTTGCCAATAAAGCTCCAGCCAGAAACTCACCAAGCAAAATTCCCGCCAGACAAAGCAGCAGACTGAAGGCCGCATAAGCCGCTGCCAGCACTACGTGGTGCGTCTGACTGAGGGTTACCACTTCCAGCGAGAGAGCGGAAAGTGTGGAAAAGCCGCCGCAAAAGCCAGTTCTAAGCAGCAGGGATAAAGCGCCCCCGCCGCCGGTGCGGATCTCCAGCCAGGCGGTGAAGAAGCCCATTGCTACCGCCGCCATCACATTAATAAGAAAAGTTATCACCGGGAACAGCGTATAAACCGGCAGCTGCCCCAGCAGATACCGCAGCATGGAACCAAGAGCCCCACCAGCGCCGACCAGCAGACATTCTTTCACTTTTGCCCCTCCTCGCCCTTTTCATATCCATATTCTATCACAATTCCGTCAAATTGCAACCCGCCAACCTGCCGTCCCCAAAATCTTGTGGAAAATGAGCGCATAAAGGTGATTTTCTCCTCAAAATATTGGAAAAAACCTTGCGTTTTGGCCGCTTTTAATATATAATTAATTGAATGTGGTTTTTGCGCCCGTCCAAGGGCAGGCAGGCTGTTCCAAACGGCATTTTAAGCCCCGTTTTATCGGCTGTGTTGGTTTACACCTGCCAGATGCATACATCTCTACGCCAAAGCGATTTTCATACAAGGAGGTCAAAAAATCGTGGCAAAATCCTCTGACAAGAATAAAAAACAGTCGCCGAATCTGCTGGACTTTTCCGAGCCAGCTGAGGAAGTGACCGCAAACCAGGCCGAGAAAGGGGCGGCCGCCCTGACGGAACTGGCTGACGATATGGTAAACGAAACCCATGCGGCCTTTGAGGGCGACGATATGCAGGTGGCCGATACCCACCCCGACGCAGACAACTACGACGCGGAGAAAATCCAGATTTTGGAGGGGCTGGAGGCTGTTCGCCGCCGTCCCGGTATGTATATCGGCTCCACCAGCAGCCGGGGACTTCACCACCTGGTTTACGAAATCGTTGATAACAGTATCGACGAAACGCTGGCAGGGTTCTGCGACACCATCACTGTGCAGATACACACCGACGGCAGCGTGACTGTAATTGATAACGGGCGCGGCATCCCGGTGGATATTCATCCCAAGACGGGCAAGCCTGCCGTGGAAGCAACTTTGACCATGCTGCACGCCGGCGGCAAGTTCGGCGCAGGCGGCTATAAGGTATCCGGCGGCCTGCACGGCGTGGGTCTTTCCGTTGTAAACGCCCTTTCCGAATGGCTGCGGGTGGAAATCAAACGCGACGGTCACATCTATACGCAGGAATACCGACGCGGTAAGGTGGTCAGCGATCTGACCATCATCGGCGACACTGATGAGACCGGCACCACTGTAACATTCATGCCGGACGGCCTGATCTTTGAAACACTGGAATTCAGCGATGAAGTACTGGCCAACCGTCTGCGTGAACTTTCATTCCTGAACAGCAGCGTCACCATTATTATGGAAGACGAGCGCGAGGGCGGCAAGCGTTCCGTCTGGCACCATGAGGGCGGCATCACCGACTTCATCGCCTATATGAACCGCACCAAGGAGCCAATTCACCCAGTGCTTTACTTCCAGGGCGAACAGGATCAGGTGCAGGTGGAAATAGCGCTGCAATACAACGATGGCTATGCTGAAAATATCGCATCATATGCCAACAATATCCGCACAGTGGAGGGCGGCACCCATGAGATGGGCTTCAAAACAGCGCTGACCCGTGTCATCAACGATTTTGCCAAAAAGCTGAACTTCCTGAAAGAAAAAGACTCGAAGCTTTCTGGCGACGACGTGCGCGAGGGCTTGACAGCTGTCATCAGCGTGAAAGTGCGCGAGCCGCAGTTTGAAGGCCAGACCAAAACAAAACTGGGCAATTCCGAGGTGAAAGGTATCACCGATAAAATACTGGCTGAGGCGCTGGCCAACTATTTGGAGGAAAACCCGCAGAAAGCCAAGCTGATCATCGATAAAACAGTGCGCGCGGCGCGGGCGCGGGAGGCAGCGCGCAAGGCACGCGAACTGACCCGCAAGCAGAACGTATTGGAAAAAACCTCGCTCCCCGGCAAACTCGCGGATTGCTCAGTTAAAGACCCGGCATTCTCCGAGCTGTTCCTGGTCGAGGGTGATTCCGCCGGCGGCTCTGCCAAACAGGGGCGTGACCGCCGTACCCAAGCTGTGCTGCCGTTGCGCGGCAAAATTCTGAACGTAGAAAAGGCGCGGCTGGACAGGATATTGAGCAGCGAAGAGATCAAAAACATGATCACCGCGATGGGTACCGGTATCAGCGATGACTTTGATATCAGCAAGGCGCGGTATCACAAAGTTATTATTATGACTGATGCCGACGTTGACGGCGCCCACATTATGACGCTGCTTTTGACTTTCTTCTTCCGTTATATGCCGCAGCTGATCGAGGAGGGCTATGTCTATGTGGCACAGCCACCGCTTTTCGGCGTCAAATCCAAGCGCAGCAAGGAACACACCTACATCTACGACGAAGTTCTGCTGGAAAAATTCTTCGCCGACAAGAAACGCGAAAACTACTCAATTCAGCGCTATAAAGGCTTGGGTGAAATGAATGAGGACGAGCTTTGGGAAACCACGATGAACCCTGAAAACCGCACGCTGATACAGGTAACCATTGACGATGCGGTTTATGCGGACGAAACGTTTTCCATGCTGATGGGCGACCAGGTAGCCCCCCGCCGCGAGTTTATCGAAACCAACGCCAAGTACGTTGACGATTTGGATATATAAGAAAGGAGGAGCGATAAACCATGAGTGAAATTTACAACAGCGGCAATATCAAGCGCAGCGAGATCAGCCACGAAATGCGCTCCGCCTATCTGCGCTATTCCATGAGCGTTATCATAGGGCGCGCGCTCCCAGATGTGCGCGATGGACTAAAGCCGGTGCACCGCCGTATTCTTTATGCGATGTACGAGCAGGGTGTGACGCCTGATAAGCCGTATAAAAAATCCGCCCGTTCCGTCGGCGATATCATGGGTAAATACCATCCGCACGGTGATTCGGCCATTTACGATTCGCTGGTGCGTATGGCACAGGATTTTTCCATGCGTTACCCCCTTATCGACGGCCACGGCAACTTTGGTTCGATCGACGGCGACAGTGCTGCTGCAATGCGTTACACCGAAGCGCGCCTGCAAAGATTTGCACTGGAAATGATGCGCGATATCGACAAGGATACCGTCGATTTCATGCCCAACTATGACGGCGAAGAGCAGGAACCAACTGTGCTGCCCGCAGTGGTGCCGAACCTGCTGGTGAACGGCTCGTCGGGCATTGCCGTCGGCATGGCCACTAATATTCCGACGCACAACCTGACTGAGGTTTGCGACGGTATCTGCGCTCTGATCGAAAACCCGGAAATTGAAATTGACGAGTTGATGCACTACATCAAAGGCCCGGATTTCCCAACCGCCGGGCTGATTCTTGGCACCGACGGCATTAAGGACGCTTACCGCACCGGACGCGGCGCCATCAAAATGCGCGCCAAAACCCATATTGAAGTGACGGCGCGCGGCAAACAGCGCATTGTGGTTACCGAACTGCCGTATCAAGTAAACAAAGCGCGGCTGATCGAGAAAATCGCCCAGTTAGTGCGTGACAAGCAAATTGAAGGTATCACTGAACTGCGTGACGAAACCAGCCGCGACGGTGTACGCGTGGTTATTGAGCTGAAATCCGACGCAGTGGCGCAGGTCATTTTGAACCGGCTCTATAAACACACGCAAATGCAGGACACTTTCGGCGCCATCATGATCGCTCTGGTAGACGGCGAGCCGAAGCTTTTAAACCTGAAGCAGATTTTGGAATGTTATATCAACCACCAGAAACAGGTCATCACCCGACGCAGCCGCTTCGAGCTGGCGAAAGCACAGGAACGAGCCCACATTCTGGAGGGTTTGAAAATTGCCATCGATTACATCGACGAGGTAGTAGCAACGATCAGAAACGCCGCCAACCCCGACGAGGCGCGCACCAAGCTGATGGAGCGCTTCGGCCTTTCGTACAAGCAGGCTACTGCAATTTTGGAGATGCGGCTGCGCGCTTTGACCGGCCTGGAACATGGCAAGATTGATGCGGAATATGCCGAGCTGATCAAGACTATCGCCTATCTGGAGCAGGTACTATCCAGCGAACGCATGGTACTGGGCATTATCAAAGAGCAGCTTATCACGCTTAAAAATAAATTTGGCGACGACCGCCGCACCACCATTGTGGGCGACGAGGGCGAGATGAGCGACGAGGACTTAATCGCCGAGGAGGACATGGTCATCACCATCTCCCATGCAGGCTACATCAAGCGGCTGAACCTGAACACCTACCGGCAGCAGCGGCGGGGCGGACGCGGCGTCACCGGCATGACAACGCGTGACGAGGATTTTGTGGAGCAGATGTTTATAGCCTCCACCCACGATTATCTGCTGATATTCACCAGTCGAGGGCGCTGCTTCCGCCTTAAGGTGCATGAGATCCCTGAGGTAAGCCGCACGGCTAGAGGTTCGGCGTTAGTGAACCTGCTGGCGCTGGAAGGCGGTGAAAAACTTCGCACCGTTATCCCAATCAAGAGCTTCGACCAGGGCGGCTATCTGGTGATGGCCACCCGCGCCGGCATCGTGAAAAAAACAGCTCTGGATCAGTATAACAGCCGAAACAACGGTATTATCGCTTTGACTATGGACGATAATGACGATCTGATCGCCGCCATGCTGACCGACGGAAACTCCGATTTGATGCTCTCCACAGCTGCCGGGCTGGTTATCCGCTTCAGCGAGACAGGCGTCCGCCCGATGGGGCGCGTGGCTCGCGGCATGAAAGGTATTACACTGAACGAGGGCGACGAGTTGGTGGCAATGACCAAAGCCGAGGATATGAGCTATCTGATGGTTGTCTCCGAAAAGGGCTTCGGCAAGCGTACACCGCTGTCATTGGAAAATTACCGGCGGATCACCCGCGGCGGCAAGGGCGTCCACACGATGCGCTGCAATGAAAAGACCGGCCGTCTGGTGGCCGCGATGAACGTAAAAGACGGCGATGAACTGATGTTGATTACCAAAGGCGGCATTATTATCCGGATCAACACCAGTGATGTTTCCGAACAGGGCCGCATGACTCAGGGCGTCACCCTTATCAATCTGGACGAAGATGACCAGGTGATGGATGTGGCACGCGTGATGACTAAGGAGGAAGAGCCGGCCAGCGCCAGGAACACCGCCCAGCAGGTGCCGGACGATTCCGTAGCCCCGGCGCAGCTTGGCTTAAAGCAGGAAATTGACGATACGGCAGAGGAAGCCCGTCAAATCTCGCTGTTGCTGGAACGTGCGGAGGCCGACACAAAAGACCAGAATAACTAAGAAAAACTGCTGTTAAAAAAATAATAAAAAGAGGCATATCACATAAAGATATGCCTCTTTCCTTTAATATATAGGCAAATTTCAGGAGCGGGCAATCCTGTCCACCAACGCTGGGATTTCTTTCACGTCATAAGCGATATATGCAGCGTCACGCAGCTCGTCCATCGTGCCGTAGCCGTAAGCACAGCCAATAGCAGGCAAACCGTGCGCCGTCGCCACCGCCATGTCATGCCGGCGGTCGCCAATAACCACGAAATCGCCGGGATATGCCGCCGCAATCTGCGGAAATATCTCTGCCTTGGTCAGCCAGTCAAACTCCTCTGCGCAATAACAAGCGGTAAAATAATCGTCCAGCCGGAATGCCGCCCGGTGCGCCGCCAGATATGCCCGCTTGCAGTTGCTCAAAAAAAACAGCTGATTCCCCGCCTCCTTAAGTCCGGCCAGAACTTCCATTGCGCCGGGATAAAGCTGCGCTTCGCCCCGCCTGATTGCCGCCACCATATTGTCGCCCACCATTTGGCTGGCACGGCGTTGCTGCTTCTCCGGTAAAAAGGGCGCAAAGAAACGCCACATTTCCGGCGCAGGCATCCCCAGCCAACCACCGATCTCCGCATCAGAGGCCGCAAGCGGCGGCAAAAGCCCCTCCCGCGTCAACACGCTGCAAGCGGCGCGGAACGCCGGAGCATATATCAGCAGGCAGTTGTGCAGCGTGCCGTCATAATCAAACAGCAAATTCATCGGTTGGTCTCAATATCGTGCATCAGGTTTACCATTTCCAGCGCGGCGAGGGCACAGTCATAGCCTTTATTGCCCGCCTTGGTGCCCGCCCTCTCAATCGCCTGCTCAATATTCTCGCAGGTTAAAACGCCGAACAGCACGGGAAGCCCTGCTTCCAGCCCAACTTGCGCGATACCTTTGGAAACCTCTGCGCAGACGTACTCATAATGCCCGGTATTGCCGCGGATCACCGCCCCCAGACAGATAACAGCGTCATAGCGACCGCTTTGCGCCATTTTCTTGGCCGCCAGCGGTATCTCAAACGCACCCGGTACCCAGGCCACCTCTATATCGTCCTCCGGCACGCCATGGCGCGTCAGGCCGTCCACCGCGCCGGAAAGCAGCCTCGATGTGATAAACTCATTAAAGCGCGCCGCTACCACACCAATTTTCACCGGACGCTCAGGCAACAAATTTGCAGAAAATGTTTTCATATTAAATCCTCCTTATCTTTAATAGTCCAAAATATGGCCCATTTTATCACGTTTAGTTTCCAGATACTTCTTATCATAATCGGTAGCCTGCATTTGCAGCGGCACGCGCGACAATATCTCCAGCCCGAAATCAGCCAGCTGATACACTTTATCAGGATTGTTGGTCAGAAGCCGCATGGTTCTGACGCCCAGGTCTCTGAGTATTTGCGCCCCAATGTAATATTCCCGCTGGTCAGGACGAAAACCCAACGCCAGATTGGCAGCCACAGTGTCCAGCCCCTGCTCCTGCAGCTCATATGCTTTCAGCTTGTTGATCAGACCGATACCGCGTCCCTCCTGCCGCATATACAAAAGCACACCGCGTCCCTCACGCTCAATTTGCGTCATCGCGGCTGCAAACTGCTGACCGCAGTCGCAGCGCAACGATCCAAACGTGTCGCCTGTCAGGCACTCGGAATGTACCCGGCAGAGCAAATTCTGTCCGTCGCCGATGTCTCCTTTCACAAGCGCCACATGATGCTCTCCGTTCAGGCGGTTAACATAGCCGTAGGCTACAAAATCGCCGTATTTGGTCGGCATATGCGCACGCGCCACCCGCTCTACCAGCACATCGTGCCTTTTTAGGTAATTTTGCAGATCGTGTATAGTGATAAACTTCAAACCATACTGTTTAGCCAGCTCAGCCAACTCCGGAGAACGCATCATTTCGCCGTCCGCCCGCATCACCTCGCAGCAGAGACCGCACTGTGTGAGCCCCGCCAGCCGCAATAAATCTACCGTAGCTTCGGTATGCCCGGCACGTTCCAACACGCCGCCAGTTCTTGCCACCAGCGGAAACATATGCCCAGGGCGGCGAAAATCCTCTGGACGGCTTGCGGGATCAGCGCATTTACGTGCCGTCAGCCCCCTTTCCACTGCCGAAATGCCAGTGCTCGTCTCAATATGATCAATGGAAACGGTAAACGCCGTTTCATGGTTATCGGTGTTACGCTCCACCATCTGCGGCAACCCAAGGCGTTCAGCCTCCGCCGCAGAAACAGGCATACAAATCAGCCCGCGCCCCTCCGCCGCCATAAAATTAACGTTTTCGGTGGTGGCAAACTGTGCCGCACAAATAAGATCACCCTCATTTTCGCGCTCCGGGTCGTCTGTAACCAGAATCAGCTCGCCGTTTTGCAATGCGACAAGCGCTTCCTCAATCGTGTTATAAGCAATATGCATCATATTGCCCTCCTATTGCATTTTTTACTATATTAAAAGCCGTTCTCCAGCAGAAACTCCCGCGTCAGACTCACTTGTGACGTTTTTGCCGGAGCCACCAGCTTCTCCACATATTTGGCAATGATATCACATTCCAGGTTCACGCCGTCGCCCACCCGACGTTCGGTCAACACCGTTACCGCCGCTGTATGCGGTATCACCGAAACCGCAAAACTTGATGATGTTACCCACGCCACCGTCAGACTGATACCGTCTACGGCAACTGAGCCTTTCTCCACAATGTAGCGCAGCAGCTCCGGCGCAGCGGATATTTCATACCACAGCGCGTTATCATCCCGCCGCAAGGCCTTCACACGCCCCACGCCATCAATATGGCCGGAAACGATATGCCCGCCAAAACGCCCGCCTGCGGGAAGCGCCCTTTCCAGATTGACCCGGCTGCCAGAAACAAGTACGCTCAAATTGCTGCGTGATAACGTTTCCGGCATCACATCGACAGTAAACCCAGCCGGTGAAAGCTGCGTCACCGTCAAACAGACGCCGTTTACGGCCACGCTATCGCCAATATTCAGATCCGCCGTAATCACCTGCGCCGAGATTTGTAAAACGGCAGAACGCGCCCCGTGGCGCACCGCCCGCACTATGCCAACCTCCTCAATTATCCCGGTGAACATTGCCAGCCACCTCCGCTTCTATCAAAAAGTCATCGCCAATCTGGCTGATAACGGGGTTTTGCAAACGCACTCCCGCCGCAGGTGAGGGAAAACCCTCGCCGCCAAGCGGGCTTTTAGCAGTGCGGCCCGCCAGCAGCAACGGAGCGATATATGCCTGCACCCTCTGCACCAGCCCAACCTTAAGCATTGACCACGCCAGCTCCGCGCCGCCCTCCAACAGCAAAGAATCGATCTCCGCCGCCGCCAGCTTCTGCATTAACACAGCCAAATCAGGGTGACCGTCCGCGCCTGGCGGAAGCTGCCACACCTGGCAGCCCGCCGCCTGATAGGCCGCGATTTTCGCTTCATCATAGCAGCAGGTTACAAGCACAGTAGGCGTCTCGGGCGCCGTGCGCACCACGTTGGCGGCAAGCGGTATGCTAAGGTTGGTGTCACAGATGACCCTGAGAGGCGAGGGTTTGCCGGGAATACGGCAGGTCAGCCGCGGATCATCCGCCTGCACCGTGCCGCGCCCCACCATGATAGCTTTGTTGCGTGCGCGCTCCTGCTGCACGTGCCTGCGCGCCGCATCTCCGGTTATCCACTTGGATTCGCCGGTACAGGCGGCAATTTTGCCGTCCAGCGACATTGCATATTTCAATGTGACGTAAGGCATACCGCGGCTGATATAATGCATAAATACACGATTCAGCGCTTGACATTCCGCTGCCAACACGTTTTCGGCGACGTAAATTCCCGCATCACGCAATATTTGTACGCCACGCCCCGCCACTCTGGGGTTAGGGTCACCGCATCCCACCACTACGCGGCTGATTTTCGCCGCAATAACCGCCTCCACACAGGGAGGCTGATGGCCGTAATGGCAGCATGGCTCCAGCGTCACATACATCGTCGCCCCGGCAGGGTCTTCGGTGCAGGCAGCCAAAGCGTTACGCTCCGCGTGCGCCTCGCCAAAGCGTTGATGCCAGCCCTCGCCGATAATCCGCCCATCGCGTACAATCACCGCGCCGACCATCGGGTTGGGAGAAACCGCCCCTGCTCCCCGCTTGGCCAGCTCCAACGCCCGACGCATATAAAATTCGTCCATGCTTGTCAACAGTTACGCCTCCAATCAAAAAACCCCAAGGCCAACGCCTCGGGGCAGAAGATACGTAAACAGAAAGGCGGCAAAATGCCAAACCATCTGCTTCGTCCGCCTTCTTCCATCCAGACTATACTGTCGGCTTCGGAGTTTCACCGAATCATGCCTTGCGGCTCGTGGGCTATACCACCGGTCAGGAATTTCACCCTGCCCTGAAGACGTTATGCAACTGTATAGAGTATAAACCGAATTTTTCCGGCTGTCAAGCGTAAATTGCCGCCGCCAGCCGCCGAAAGAAGCTGGCCGCCCGCATAGCTGCCAAATCGAGATTCTCATCAAAACTCTCTGCCGCCTTCTGCCCGGCAATGTCCGATATTGAACGCACATTCAGAAACGGCACACCGCATTGATAAGCCGCCTCAGCAATGGCCGCTCCCTCCATGTCGGAAGCAAACGCCTGTGGGAAATCCGCCCTTATTACAGATACCCGCGCTGGGTCGCTCATAAATGAATCGGCGGTCAAAATCGGTCCAAAAGCTACCCGGCTGGCAAATTCCTCCTCCGCCGCCAACCGCCGCGCCGCCGCTAAAAGATTTTCGTCTCCTGGATAAGCGGGCGGCATCTGCGGCACCTGACCAAGCTGGTAATTAAAGCAGGTTGCGTCCACGTCACTATAAAGCGTCTCGGTACCGACAACCACATCGCCTACCTTAACGTGGGGCGCAAAGCCGCCCGCCGAGCCGATATTGATCAGCGCGCGCGGGTGAAAACGCTCAATCACAATGGCCGCCGCCGCCGCCGCGTTAGCCTTGCCGATACCCGTCTGTACCAGCAGCAGGGGCCTGTCACCCTCCGTCTGCTGTACGCACACCACTTTGTTAGCATAAACTTTCGTATAAGCCAGTTCTCCGCAAAGAGGCGCCAATTCCTCTGTCATTGCGGCCAACACTGCAATCATTTTGAGCCCTCCGTTAAATTACATTTGACAGTTTCTTTAATTTTACACTTTTTCCGCCGCTTTTGCAACACCCCTGCCAACCCGACGCATATATTAAGCCGAGGTGATATTATGTATATTCCAACTGAACGATTGATTGCCGTGGCTTGTCTGGCGGGCGGCCCGGCCAACACGGAACTTTGCGGCGACGTCAAATTTTACCAAACCAGCGGCGGCACGTTGGTAGTAGCCGACGTCTATAACCTGCCGGCGGAGGACGGCGTTTTTGCCCTGCACGTCCACGCAGGGAAAAGCTGCGAAGGTGAAGAGTTTAGCGAAAGCGACGGGCATTTCAACCCAACCGGCCAGCCGCATCCTTATCACGCAGGCGATCTGCCGCCCCTGTTTGCCGCACACGGCCATGCGCTGCTGGCCGTGCTGACTGACCGCTTTACGCCCGAAGAAGTGCTGGGGCGCACCGTTATCGTCCATGCCGGGGTAGACGATTTTACCAGCCAACCCGCAGGCAACTCCGGAGCAAAAATCGCCTGCGGCGTTATCCGCGCCGTCTGAAAAACCAGCCACAAGAAAGGAAGCGGGGCAGACACCCCGCTTCTGCTTATTTGCCGTGCCCACGCAACTATACTTTAATACTATAAGCTATAAAATTACGGCAAATAATATCTTTAGTATATATCAGGCGGTAATAAAAATCAATAGTATATTTATTGTCAGTAATAATATTTGTAGTATAGAAGCAAGGGAGGTGGTGCAATGTCACAAATCACCAAGGAACTGGGCGAGCGCCTGCGGGCGCTGCGGCTATCGGCAGGGCTGACGCAGGAAAAGCTGGCGGAACGTGCAGATGTTCACGCCACTTATGTCGGCCAACTGGAGCGCGGCGAGAAGAACGCCACGGTCGAAAGCGTCTGCAAGCTGACACGGGCATTGAACGCCGACCCAGCGACGCTTTTTGCCCATCTGCCGGGAGCGGCCAATCAACCTGCTCCGGCGGATGAGATTTATCAGCTCCTTCAGGCCTGCACTGAGCAGGAACAACGCGAACTGCTACAGCTGCTGGCCGCCATCGTTAAATTTAAGCGCGGCTAAGCCGTGAATTGACTAATTTATGAGGGAATTTTGGCATTTTCTCCAGTAATTTTTCAGGCATTGACATTTTTTTACACAATAGACAAAAAAATAACCGCCTATCAACTCAGGATTTGCGGTTATTTCTTTTTGAAAAACTGAAGCAGGGCTAACCGTTTACGGATAAAACCTTTCTATTTTTATTATGCGGCGCTACCCTGAAAAAAGAATTGTCTGGCTTTTTTATTCCGCCCAGGCGGGCTTAAAACTGCCCTTCACCTGGCCGCAGGTCATCGCCAAAAGAGCCATCCGCACGAACAGGCCGTTTCCTGCCTGCCGGAAGTAGGCCGCGCCAGGGTAATCGTCCACCTCCAGCGCAATCTCGTTGACGCGCGGCAGGGCGTGCATGATGATCGCCCCCGGCTTGAAATGCCGCACTGTCTCGCCCGTCATCAGGTACATATTCTTGACCGCCTCGTACTCTGACAAGTCCATAAAACGTTCTTTCTGCACCCGCGTCATATAGATAATGTCAGCGTCCTTAACCGCCGCGTCAATGCCCTCGCGCAATTCCACCTCGATACCCGCCGTCTGCATTTTCTGCACAATATCCGCCGGCATAGCCAGTTGCTCCGGGCTGGCCAGTATCAACCTGCATTTGTAATACTTCAGGAATTCCACCAGCGAATGTACCGTGCGGCCGTATTTCAGATCGCCAATCAACGCTACCGTCAGCCCCTCGGGATTGCCCTTTTCCTTAACGATAGTATACATATCCAGCAGTGCCTGGCTGGGGTGCTGGCCAAAACCATCGCCCGCGTTAATTACTGGATGGTTGGCTGCCGCCGCCGCAACCTGCGCGTCACCAGTGCGGGGGCTGCGTATCACGATAACGTCGGCATAATTATTCACCATTTTAATAGTATCATGCACCGTCTCGCCCTTAGAGGTGGAGCTTATCTGGTTATCCGGCGATTCAGCCAGCGTGATAACCCGACCGCCCAACCGGTGCATAGCCGTCTCAAAGGAAAGACGGGTGCGGGTAGAAGGCTCGAAAAACAAAGCCGCCATAACCTTGCCGTCCATATCCCAAAGCCGCTTGCCCTCGCTGAGAGCCTTCTCATAGAACGCGGCTACGCCCAGCACTGCTTCCATCTCCGCCTTGCTGAACTGCGGTGCGCCAAGGATATCCTTGCCCACGAAGCTTTGTAACATTTGCACGTCAGGAAAAGCAAAATCCGTCAACATTCAACATAGCCTCCTCAAAAAAACACTAACTCTATCTTATATAAACCCAAAGTTTATAAGCGAAATTTAAGCCTCCGGACACTCCGGCAATTGTGAGAGAACTTCCGCACAACGCGGACAAACCTCAGCGTGTTCGCTGTCATGACCGATATGCTCGCTGTATATCCAGCAACGTGCGCATTTGATGCCCCTGGCCGGCTCGACGCTCACCTTGATACCTTCTGCCGCCGCGTCCTCAAGCACCCGACACTGCGAAACAATGAAAAGATGCGCCAATTCATCTTTAGCCGCCGCCAGCAGTTGATATGTCTCACCGCCGGCCACAAGCGTCACCGCCGCGTCCAGCGAATGGCCAATGCTTTTAGCTTTACGCGCCAGCTCCAGCTCACCCGCCACCTGCTCTTTCACAGCAGTCAGCTTTTGCCATTTTTCATCAAGCTTATCGTCCAGATACGACGGGTTAACCTCCGGCATAGACAGCAGCTGCACACTCTCCGGCGCTTTGCCCAGCTTAGGCATATAGTGGAAAATTTCCTCAGATGTAAACGCAAGAATCGGCGTGAGCAGCCGTACCAGCGCGTCAAGGATCTGATACATCACCGTTTGCACCGAACGGCGCCTTGGATCGTCCGGCAACTCGGAATACAGCGTATCCTTGGTAATATCCAGATAAAGGTTGCTCATTTCCACCACGCAAAAGCGGTGAATGGCATGATGCACCACATGGAACTCATATGCGTCATAAGCGGCGCGCACCTGCTCGATCAGCTTTTGCAGGCGATGCAACTGCCAGCGGTCAACCTCACGCAGACGTTCATAAGGCAGCGCATCCTTAGCCGGGTCAAAATCATTCAGATTGGAAAGCAGAAAACGAGCCGTGTTACGGATTTTTCGATATGTTTCGCTGACCTGCTGCAAAATTTTCTTGTTGATTGCCATATCTGAACGGTAATCAGCAGAGCTGACCCACAACCGCAGCACGTCCGCGCCCATTTTGTTGATAATCTCCAGAGGATCGAGAGCGTTGCCCTGCGACTTGCTCATCTTTACGCCTTTTTCATCCACTAAAAAGCCGTGCGTCAAAACGGCCTTATACGGCGCATGACCCTTGCAGGCCACGCCGATATTCAGCGAGGAATTAAACCATCCGCGGTGCTGATCGGAGCCTTCCAGATAGAGATCAGCCGGCCAAGTCAGCTCTGGCCGCTTCTCCAGCACGGCTAAGTGACTGCTGCCACTGTCAAACCAAACGTCCATAATGTCCGTTTCTTTGCGGAAATTGCGGCAGCCGCACTCGCAAGTGAGGCCCTCGGGAATCAGCTCCCCGGCGTCACGCTCAAACCAGACATTGGAGCCATGCTCAGCAAACAGTGTCTGTATATGCTTGATGGTTTCGTCGTTCACGATCTCCCTGCCGCATTCCTCGCAGTAAAAAATCGGTATTGGCACGCCCCAGGTGCGCTGTCGGGAAATGCACCAATCGCTGCGGTCTTTCACCATATTATAAATACGGTCATGCCCCCAAGCGGGGATAAACTGCGTTTTATCAATTTCAGCCAGCGCCTGTTCGCGGAACCCCTCAATCGAGCAGAACCATTGCTCTGTAGCGCGGAAAATGATGGGCTTTTTGCAGCGCCAGCAATGCGGGTAAGCATGAGTAATCCATTGCAGTTTCAGCAGCGCCCCTGCGGCTTCCAAATCTTTAACGACCTGTTTTCCGCCCTCGTCCAGATCCAGTCCGGCATATTTGCCCGCCTCGCCGGTGAAGTGGCCGGTATCGTCTACCGGGGAGAGGATATCCAACCCGTAACGCTGACCAACCTCAAAGTCCTCAACGCCATGCCCCGGCGCAGTGTGTACACAGCCGCAGCCAGCATCCAGCGTCACATGGTCACCCAAAATGACCACGGAAGGACGGTCGATCAGCGGGTGACGGCAGGTTATGCCCTCCAGCTCACGTCCTTTAAACTCCTGCAAAATCTGCACATCCGTCGCGCCGATATCTTTGGCTACGCTTTCCAGCAGTTCTTTCGCCATTACCAGCTTCTGACCGTTCACCAGAGCCACGGCATAGACATAGTCCGCGTGAATACAAATCGCCAGGTTGGCGGGTATAGTCCATGGGGTGGTTGTCCAAATCACAAACGAAACATCGTCTGCAAGTATCCCCTTGCCATCAAGCAGAGGAAATTTCACATAGATGGCAGGACTTTTAACATCAGCATATTCCACCTCAGCCTCAGCCAGCGCCGTCTCGCACTCTGCGCACCAGTAAACGGGCTTCTTTCCCTTGTATATGTAACCCTTTTTTACCATCTCGCCAAAAGCGCCGATTTGCGCAGCTTCGAACTCCTTTTGCAAAGTGATATAGGGGTGCTCCCAATCGCCGCGCACGCCCAACCGTTGAAACTGCTCTCGCTGGGTGTTCACAAACGAACGGGCAAATTCCTCGCACTTTCTGCGGAAAGCCGCCTTATCCTCGCTGTGCTGGTTAATGCCCAGCTCCTTGATGGCGCGCTGCTCAATAGGCAGACCGTGGGTATCCCAGCCCGGCACATAGGGCGCGTCAAAGCCGGACATGCTCTTATACTTCACAATGATGTCTTTCAGAACCTTGTTCAGCACATGACCGGTGTGAATGTTGCCGTTGGCATAAGGCGGACCGTCGTGCAGCACAAATTTGGCCAGCCCCCTGGTATGCTCCTGCACACGGTTATAAATGTCCATCTCCTGCCAATGCTTCAGAGTTTCCGGCTCACGCTCCGGCAAGTTGCCGCGCATAGGAAAATCCGTTGCGGGCAGGTTCAGCGTCTTTCCGTAATCCATAGCTATAACTTCTCCTCACTTCCAAAACAAACTATATATTCAGACGTATATAATTAAACGTGCTTTAGGCCGGCATCAAAATACCGGCCTAAAGCAGCAGCGCTAACAAACGATACACCAGCGACTCCAATATATACAAGGCAAAAATGGCCAACACCGGCGAAAAATCCACCGGAAAACGTGGGCTGGGCGGCAGAATCCGCCGGAAAATGCGCAGAAACGGCTCGGTCATTTCATAAATGAACACCGTCACCGCGTTGCCTCGCGCCAGCGGGAACCATGAAAGCAGAATGTTAGCCAAAATCAACAGATAATAAACCTCAAAGGCAAAATGGATAAAATTATACGTAAATGCATGCATATTTCAGCCTCTCATCGCCCTAACGCCGCCATGAAACAGGAGTTTCCGCCGCCGCGTTACTGAACGCCTGAACCTCAGGATCCATGATCTGCCCAGCAAGATCGACCTGGCTGGAGCTGAAAAGGAAAGTAGAGCCGCTGACTTTCTTGGGTTCGCCGTTTAAGGCAAACACCGCGCCGGAAAGGAAATCCACCATGCGCTGCGCCGTCTCCTTATCCAGCTCCTCAAAGTTGACGATGACCACTTTCTGATCTTTAATGTTCTGAGCTATATTCTGCAAATCCTCGTATGCCTTGGCTTTCACCAGCACCATCTCGCAGGCCTTTTTAGGAGTGGCGTTGCCGGGTATAGCCATAACCTGATTGCGGCGCGCCTTTTTCGGATCCTGTTCCTGCCAAACGTCTTTTTCTGCAGCAGCAGCGATCTGATCCATCTCCTCCGGCTTTAAGGTATCGTCTTCCTCCTCTTGAAAGAATACGCTGGTAACCTTGTTCCAAACTCCCGACATTTGAAAAACCTCCTTAAATAATCCAACCTGCATATCACTTATTTTATAATAAAACCGTGTTAACGATAGACCCGCCCACCGAAGATGCGGCTACCCACCCGAACAATGGTGGCGCCTTCCTCAACGGCAATTTTATAATCATTAGACATTCCCATTGAAAGTTCCTGCATATTCAGGCGATTTAGCGCAAATTTTTCTGCTTTGCGGCGGATATCATTGCGAAGTTCCCGCAGCTCACTAAATACCGGGCGCACCTCCGCCGCCGGCACATTGGGAGCAACGGTCATCAGGCCGTCCAGAGCGATATGCGGCATATCCTGAGAAATGGCCGACGCCAAGTCCCAAACCTCAGCGGGCGCGAGACCGAATTTGCTTTCTTCACCAGCCACATTCACTTCCAGCAGGCAATGCACTGTGATATCCGCCAAAGCCGCGCGCTTTTCCAGCTCCTCGGCCAACCGCAGGCTTTCCAACGAATGTATCAGTTCTACCTGGCCAACGATTTGCCTCGCCTTGTTGGTTTGCAAATGACCAATCAAATGCCATTTAACATCGGGCGGCAACTGCTCTTTTTTGGCCAGCAGCTCCTGCACACGGTTTTCGCCGAGGCCGTCCACCCCGAGCCGCCAGCAAGCCGCCACCCTGGGCGCTTCCACCGTTTTAGATACAGCCAGCAAACGCACCGAGGGCGCGGCATAAGCCCCTGCCGCCTGCGCCTTTGCGATCTCCGCCTTGACCTCGGCCAGATTAAGCGCCAATTCCTCGTATGCCACCGCCACACACCCCCATACTTTTGCTACTAAACTGATATTATATTGTACCATATTATATAGCAGTTTGCAAAGTGTTTTACCGTAAAAAAATCAGTCTACAGCAATGCCGAAAAATTTTTTTTCGCCAAATTCCGCACAGGGTGCTGGGTTTGACGGTTTGCCACTATATTTATTGGTATTTTTCTATTGACACCCAACATTTTGTATGAGATAATATTTCTGCTCGCCTGATATAGTATGGACGAGCAGCGGGCACAGCGCCGCTTTAACAGAAACAATATATAAGCGTGGGTTTGGGCAGGAGGATTCAAATGTTTACCAACATTATCAAACGCGATGGGCGGCTGGCGCCCTATGACATCAGTAAGATTGCCACGGCCATCAAAAAGGCGATGGAGGCTTGCGGCAGAAACTCAGAAGAAGCGGAATGTAACCGTCTGGCCGGGCTGGTGGAAACAAAGCTGGAGGCAGAATTTAAAAGCGAGGCTCCCGGTATTGAGGACATTCAGGACATGGTGGAAACCGTGCTTATGGAAAACGGATATGCTATCGTCGCCAGAAAGTACATCGTCTACCGCACCGAGCGCACCAGAAGCCGTGAGATGAACACGCGGCTGATGCGTATCTACGACGAGCTGACCAACACTGATTCGATCCTTTCGGACATGAAGCGCGACAATGCCAACATCGACGGCGATACGGCGATGGGAACCATGCTAAAATACGGCAGCGAAGGCGCCAAGGATTACTATGAAAAATACGTGCTGACCCCGGCGCAGAGCAAGGCGCACAGCGAGGGTGATATCCATATCCACGATTTCGACTTCTACACCCTGACTACCACCTGCTGCCAGATCAACCTGCTGGAGCTGTTTAAGGACGGCTTCTCCACCGGACACGGATTCCTGCGCGAACCCAACGATATCTCGAGCTACACAGCGCTGGCCTGCATTGCTATCCAGTCCAACCAGAATGACCAGCATGGCGGCCAGAGCGTACCTAACTTCGATTACTGCATGGCGCCCGGCGTTGCCAAGACATTCAAAAAACTTTACATGAGTAATTTTCACAAGGCTGCGCAGCTGCTTTGCCCCACATATAGTCTCTCGCAGGCGGACACGAAAGCCGTCTTTACCAGTCTGGAGGAAAAAGGCCAAGGCTGCCCGGCACTGACAATGGACAAGAACTTTCTCAAGGCTCTGACCAAAGCGTTTGCGGACAAGCTGCCGCAGGACGTCTATGACAAAGCGGTGGAATTTGCTTATCAGAACGCCCTCGCCGAGACGAATAAGCACACCTATCAGGCGATGGAGGCGCTGGTGCATAATCTTAACACCATGCATAGCCGCGCCGGCGCGCAGACGCCGTTTTCTTCCATCAACTATGGTACCGACACCTCGCCGGAGGGTCGCATGGCTATCAAGAACATTCTGCTGGCGACGGAGGCCGGTCTGGGACAGGGCGAGACCCCTATCTTCCCCATTCACATCTTTAAGGTAAAAGAGGGCGTAAGCTTCAATCCCGGCGACCCGAATTATGACCTGTTCAAACTGGCTTGCCGTGTTTCGGCCAAGCGCCTGTTCCCGAATTTCTCATTCATCGATGCGCCGTTCAACCTGCAATATTACAAGCCCGGTCACCCTGAGACGGAGGTCTCCTACATGGGCTGCCGCACCCGTGTATTGGGCAACAATTACGATCCCACGCATGAGATCACCTATGGACGCGGCAATCTGAGCTTCACTTCAATCAACCTGCCACGTATCGGCATCAAGGCTAACCACAACCTGGAGCTTTTCTTCGACGATCTGGAGCGCAAAATGGATCTTGTCGCCAACCAACTGCTCGACCGCTTCAAAATCCAGTCGCATAAGCACGTGCGTAACTTCCCGTTCCTGATGGGTCAGGGCGTGTGGATAGGCTCTAAGGATTTAGATATTGACGATGAGGTAGGCGAAGTGCTGAAGCACGGCACACTCTCCATCGGCTTTATCGGCCTGGCAGAAACGCTGGTTGCGCTGACCGGCCATCACCACGGTGAGAGTATGGAGGCGCGCAACCTTGGCTTGGAGATCATCGGATTTATGCGCGAATACTGCGACAGAAAAAGCAAGGAAACCGGGCTGAACTTCACCCTGCTGGCCACCCCGGCCGAGGGGCTTTCCGGCCGCTTTATACGTATTGACAAAAAGAAATTCGGCATTATCCCCGGCGTAACTGACCGGGAATACTACACCAACAGTTTCCACATACCGGTTTATTACAACATCAGCGCCTATGACAAGCTGCGCATTGAAGCGCCTTATCACGCGTTGACCAACGCCGGGCATATTTCCTACGTTGAGCTGGACGGCGACACCGCTAAAAATCTGGAGGCGTTTGAGAGCGTCGTCCGCTTTATGAAAGAGGTAGGCATCGGCTATGGATCAATCAACCACCCAGTTGACCGTGATCCGGTCTGTGGTTACAGCGGCATTATCAACGAGGTCTGCCCACGCTGCGGTCGCCATGAGGGCGAGGGCGTACCCATTGAAAAGCTGCGTCAAATCATAGCTACAAACCGCGGCAACGCCGACACCTGCGGCTATTGCGGCGATATTGGTGAGGAAAGCGAGCGCGAGCAACACCCCAACAGGTTGAGTTAAAAAAACAATCCAACATCTACATATTGACAAAAGCACAAAATTAAGCTAAAATATACCTGCAAGCAATATGATTAATAACCTTAACATAAAGGAGACTGATCGATATGACACCGGCAAAGAAAAATCAAAACACAGAACTGGTCGGCGAGGGCGTTGCTTTTGAACGTATCCGCCGTATTACCGGCTATCTGGTAGGCACTCTGGATCGCTTTAACGACGCAAAGCGCTGCGAAGAAAAGGATCGCGTAAAGCATGGCCTTTGATTTGAACGCCAAGAATATCCGGCTGGCCGGCGTCGTCAACGACTCGATAACCGATGGGCCAGGTATTCGTTTTACCGTTTTTGTGCAGGGCTGTCCACATCATTGCCCCGGCTGCCAAAATCCGCAGACTTGGGAATTCAACGGTGGCGTGATGGTCTCCGCGGCAGATCTGCTGGTCGATATTGAGCATAATCCCCTGCTTTCCGGGGTAACTCTCAGCGGCGGCGAGCCGCTGGCACAGGCAGAAGCACTGCTGCCCCTGGCTGAAGCCGTGCGGCAGAAAGGTCTGAGCCTGGCAATCTACACTGGCTACACATTTGAACGTCTGATGGAAATGCAGGATAAATCAATCATGCAGCTGCTAAGGCTGGCCGATACGCTTATCGACGGGCCGTTTATCATAGCGGAACGTAACCTGGAACTGAACTTCCGCGGCTCAGCAAACCAACGGATTATCGACCTGCCCAAGTCATTGGCAGCAAACAAGGCGGTAATTGATACATCTGAAAGATGGAATTAAAAAGACCTCGCAATGCGAGGTCTTTTTTGTACTATTTCTGCGCCATCATACTATGAATTTCCTTCATAAATGTTTCTATGTCCTCAAATTTGCGATAAACCGAGGCAAACCGCACATAGGCCACGTCGTCCACCTGGCGCAGACGCACCATCACCATGTCGCCGATCTGTTTGGCTGTGACTTCCTTTTCCATCGAGTTCCTTAGTTCTTTCTCAATGTCAGCCACCATATCCTCCAACGTACTCATCGGCACGGGGCGTTTATCGCAGGCTCGCACCAGCCCGGCAAGTATCTTGTTTTTATCGAAAATCTCCCGGCTGCCGTCACGCTTCACAACCAGCAGGCTCATTTCCTCCACCCGTTCATAGGTAGTGAACCGCTTACCGCAACGCTGACACTCACGCCGCCGCCGAATACTGCGCCCGTCTTCTACCGGGCGGGAATCCAACACCTTGGAATCCTCATAGCCGCAAAAAGAACAACGCATGATCAAACCCTCCCCAAACAGGAATTAGCATCTGTTATTATTTTTTCGACGCAAAAAAGCAAATTCCTGCCTATTCCTCGGCATCGTCATCTGAGGGAAGAATCCCAAAACCGAAACGCCCGCCGCGCTCGGGAATTTGGCCGCTGTATTCCACCAGCACCACATCACGACCGATCTTTTTGATCTGTTCCCAGGGTATGATCACATCCTCGCCACGTGTAAACACGCCAAGAAAACGTCCTGATCCCGGCAGAATCAACGCCAGCACCCGCCCCGCCGCCAAATCCACTTCAACATCGCGCACTGCGCCCAGGCGGCTGCCGTCTAAGATACTTACAATATCCTTGCTGCGTAAATCAGAAATTTTAAACATAACCGCACCACCTCACACAGCAAAATATGCGGACAGCCCACAAAAAATGACCGTCCGCATATCACGTTGTGCCGCGATTTAGTGCGCTTTATTGCACCTCACTGAACACCTCGCATATTTTCAACCGAACAACGCGGTCGCCCGCCAGCAGGTCGTCAACTGCCGCAGCATCCCGCGCGGAAACCTGGCCGCACTCGTCCACAAAACAAAGCGGCGGAAACAGCACGCACCACCAGTTATGCCCCGCACCCTCGCCCAGCACCAAACGCAGAGCCTGATAATCGCCCGCCGGCATAACAATATGTCCATAACGCTTGGCTGGAAAACTGAATGTACCGATCTCACCCACTGCGCCATATCCGAAATCACCGGTTATGCCCGCCGCCAGGCTTTCCAACTGCGGCAGCTCCCGCGTCACAATAACCTCGGCCTCAGCTTGAGTCTCAACATCGGCCAGAAGCGGCGTCAGATACTCCACCACAGCGTCGCGCACTTGCAGCTTCACGGCCTGGTCGGAAGCACTGTCGCTGTTGGCGATGATATGCAGGCGAAAAGGCAGGGCCGCCGCCCCGGCCTGATACGGCCAGAAGCTGAACACTGAAAGCGCGGCGCCAACAGCCAATGCCAGCAGCAGGAAGCGCCAATCCAGATGAAATGAGCGTTGCTTCTTCGGCAAATGTAAGGCGCCTGTTAAATCCAACTTATAATTGTTCCCCCGGCGAAAACGTTGCTCGCCCGGCACATTCCCAAGCTCGTCACAAACAAACGTCTGCGACGGATATTTACTCTCATGATAGTCCAGCATATGTCTCTCCCCCTTGGTGTTGATGCTTTCTTATGCCACCAAGCGGGCGGTTTTATACCTGCTCCAAGTAAAAAAATCACACATAATCGTCCTCGCCGCGCCGCCAGCTCCACCAGCTCTCGGCCACCCACCAGCCCAGTTGCAGCCAGCCCACCAGCGCCAGCACCCCGAAAAGCAGCAGCCAGCCGCCCTGAGCACAGCAAAACAGAGCTGGCAGAACCAGCAGTAATACGGATATCACCAAAAACGCCAGCATTAGCCCAGCCCCCCTTCTGCTTCACTGCGCAGCCAGTTCACCTGCTCATAGATGGCCGCCGCCGCAAGACGCGCCTCCTCCGGCGTATTCTCCCAGCCAAACGTCAGGCGTATCGCGCTCGTAAGCCGCCACTCATCTAGCCCCAGTGCCTGCAATACGTGCGATGGTTCACCGCTGCCCGCACTGCAAGAGGACGCAGCACTGGCCGCTACTCCCGCCATATCCAACATCAGCAGCAACGTTCCCGCCGCAACACCGCGAAAGCTCAGATTAAGATTGCCCGGCAGCCGCCGTGACCAATCTTCCGCCTCGCCGTTCACCACAAAATCCGTAAGCCCCAACCGTGTTAGCTCCCTCAAAAGTTCATCACGTGCCAGCCGTGACTTTTGCGCCTGCTCCGGCCAGCGCCCGCGCGTCAGCTCTGCCGCGCAGCCAAAGCCCACAATGCCTGGCATATTCTCGGTGCCGCTGCGAAGCTTATTCTCCTGCCCGCCGCCGAAAAGGCGCGGCGCAATATCCACGCCGTGCCGCACATAAAGCGCGCCCACCCCCTTGGGGCCGTTCAGCTTGTGCGAGGAAAGCGTTAACATATCCACCCCAAGTTCGTTTACGTCCACCGGAATTTTGCCAGCGGACTGCACCGCATCAGTGTGCAGCAGTACGCCACGATTTTGCAGCAGCTGCCCGATTTCCGCAATCGGCTGAATAGTACCAATCTCATTGTTGGCATGCATAATGCTAACCAGCAGCGTATCGGGACGAAGCGCCGCCGCCACCTGTTGGACAGAGATGAAACCAGCCATATCCGGCCGAAGATACGTTACGTCAAAACCCTGCTGCTCCAAATAGCGGCAGGAGTTCAGAATGGCTGAATGTTCGATAGCGCAGGTTATGATATGACCGCGGGCAAAGCGCCCTGCCACCCCCAACACCGCCAGATTATCAGCCTCTGTGCCGCCGGAAGTAAAATATATCTCCGCCGCGTCCGCACCTATCAACGCCGCCACTTGGCGCCTGGCGCCAGCCATGGCATCAAATGCGTCCCGCCCAAAGCTGTGAATACCACTGGGATTACCCCAATTATCCCGCAAAACCTCCGTCATCGCCGCCACTGCCTCGGGATAAGGCCGGGTAGTGGCGCTATTATCCAAGTATATCCTCATGGTATGCCTCCCCGTCATGCTGATTTTACTCCATGCTTCAAGTTATGCGGCAACACCTGGCTTGGTTCAAAAGAAAAAATGCCCGCCTGTAAGGGGGCATTTTTTAACGGGGCTCATATAAACCTTTCCGCTTCATGAATAGAAAGTATTATCAACACCCGCTGACAAAGACATTGGAAAGCGGGGAAGTTAACGTTTCCGCGTATATATGAGAGAACTGACAATACTGATAAAAAGCATGGCCAGAATAAAACCGATGGAAACCGGTATTGAAATGTGCACATTGAAGATCAGCAGCGCCAGTTTGATGCCGGTAAACGTCAGAATGGCCGCTACGCCATATTTCATAAAGCAAAAGCGGTTCTGCATATGCTCGATGACGAAAAACAGCTGCCGAAGCCCCAATATGGCAAAGATATTGGCCGCATATATCACGTACATATTGCTGGAAACGGAAAATGCTGCCGGCACAGAATCAATAGCAAACATGATATCAGACGATTCAATAACGATCAACACGGCAAAAAGCGGCGTCATCATCAAGCGCCCATGCTCTCGGGTAAAGAAATGATTGCCGGAGAAATCCCGCGTCACCGGTAAGATACGGTTCAACACTTTCAGCACCGGATTATCATGCGGGGATTTCGGCTCCTCCGAACCGTGCTCACGGAACATTTTAACACCACTGTATATCAGTATAAAGCCAAAGATATACAGCACCCAGGAAAAGCTGTGAACAATGGTAGCGCCCAGCAGAATAAACAGAAACCGCATCACCACCGCACCGATAATGCCATACGCCAGGCAACGATGCTGATACGGCTCCGGCACGCCAAAACTGGCGAATATTGAGAGAAAAACGAACACATTATCCATGCTCAGGCTGAATTCCAACAAATAACAGCCTACGAATTCCAACGCATAGGTTGGGTCAACGAACAGGTAAATACCCACTGCCACCAGCATGGCGCAGAACATCCAGATGAAAACCCACTTGAACGAGTGCCTGACCGATTTATCCATAGTCATGATATTAAAACCGCCTCCTGAAATTAGTATGACCAAATAAAAAGACCTTAATATTCACCGGTTGGCAAATATTAAGGTCTTACTTCCGCTTCGGGATACAACGCCGGGCTTGAGCCGGGTATGACGACGCCGTAATTTATAAGTTACTCCCATTAATACGCAATTCATTTATATTGCATGAACATCATTTATTATGCCAAAAAAAAGCCCTCTTGTCAATAGTTTTTCTCCACCGCAAAGACGGTGAGCACATCCCCCGCCACACGAAAACGCACATTATAACCTGCAAAGTTCATGCCATATACCCGCGCTCCGTCCTCCTGATAAGCCGGGCGGGGGTCTTCCGCCAGCACCGCCAGCAGCGCGGCTCGTTTGGCTTCGGTGATCTGCGCCAGCAAGGCTGGGGAACAAATTACTTTCAGCCTGCCCGCACCGCCCGGCACAGCAAAGCCACCGGTAGCGTCGGGAATCGCATCAGCGTAAGGCACATACGGCTTGATATCGAAAATCGGCGTACCGTCCAGCAGATCAGCCCCAGCCACCAGCAGATATTCGCCCCACTCTTTATCACGCTGCACCGTCAGCAGACGCACAGCAGAAAGCCCAATGGGGCTGGGGCGGAAAGGCGAACGACTGGCAAACACGCCCACCCGCTGGTTACCACCCAAACGCGGCGGCCGCACAGTGGGCGACCAACCCATACCCAAATGCTCGGAAAACTGCCACAGCAGCCAAATATGCGAGAAGCCCTCAATGCAATGAAACACACCTTCACGACGATACTCTGGGCAAAGCACCACGGCAGAGGTAACTTCCGCCACCAGGCCGCTCTGCCGGGGCACACCAAATTTCTCCTGATAGTCGTTATGAATATGGGCAACAATATTCAACTCTGCCGCTTCACTCATTTCAGGTTATAAAACGCCTTAAGACCGGGATAAACAGCGGCTTCCGCCAATTCTCCCTCGATACGTATCAGCTGGTTGTATTTTGCCACACGATCAGTGCGAGAGGGAGCGCCGGTTTTGATCTGCCCGGCGTTGGCCGCCACGGCGATATCAGCAATGGTTGTATCCTCCGTCTCTCCGGAACGGTGCGAAACCACCGCCGTATATCCGGCGCGCTTTGCCATCTCAATTGCGTCCAGTGTTTCTGTCAGCGTACCAATCTGGTTAACCTTGATCAGAATGGCGTTGCCAGCGCCCTGCTGAATTCCCTGCTCCAGTCGCCTGGTATTGGTAACGAACAGGTCGTCGCCCACCAGTTGCACCCGATCGCCCAGGCGTTCAGTCAGCTGCTGCCAGCCCTGCCAGTCGTCCTCGGCTAAACCGTCCTCAATGGAGATTATCGGATATTTATCAAGCAGCGCGGCATAATAGTCGATCATTTCAGCGGCAGTCATAATTCTTCCCTCGCCGGTCAGATTATATTTTCTGTTATCATACATCTCACTGGCCGCAACGTCCAGCGCCAGCTTCACATCAACGCCAGGGCGATAACCTGCCCGCTCAATCGCTGCCACGATGACTTGCAGCGCCTCCTCGTTGCTGCCCAGGTTCGGCGCAAAGCCGCCCTCGTCGCCCACGGCAGTAACGCAGCCTTTCTCTTTCAACACGGCTTTCAGGTTATGGAAAACCTCCGCCCCCATACGCAGACCCTCGGCAAAGCTCGTTGCACCCACCGGCATCACCATAAACTCCTGGATGTCCACGTTGTTGTCAGCGTGCCTGCCGCCGTTCAATATGTTCATCATCGGCACAGGCAGAGTTTTGGCGTTTACCCCACCGATATAACGGTAAAGCGGCACACCGAGGCTGTCCGCTGCGGCTTTGGCCACTGCCAGCGAAACGCCCAAAATAGCGTTTGCGCCCAGCTTGCCCTTGTTGGCAGTGCCGTCAAGCTCAATTAAGAACTGATCCAGTGCTGCCTGCTCATAGGCGGAAAGTCCAACGATAGCCGGCGCGATGATTTCCAGCACGTTGTTAACCGCCTGCGTGGTTCCCTTGCCGAGAAAACGCCCCATATCGCCGTCTCTCAGCTCCACGGCCTCATGCACGCCGGTGGAAGCGCCGGAGGGCACCGCCGCCCGGCCAAATGCGCCGTCGTCCAGAAAAACCTCCACTTCCACAGTAGGGTTACCCCGGCTGTCCAAAATCTCTCTTGCATTCACGTCCACAATAAAACTCATGTCCTCTCCTCCTGCTGCCGCCGCGCGGCTGATTTTATTTATTTTTCAATCAGGCTTACGCCTGTCATCTCCTTCGGCTGGGGAATATTCATCATTTCCAGCAGAGTCGGCGCCAAATCGCAAAGCGCCCCATCTTTAAGCTTTCCGGCATAGCCCACCATCAAGAGCGGCACCCGCGATGTTGTATGAGAGGTGACAGGCTGTCCCACATCGTCCAGCAGACACTCCACATTGCCGTGGTCGGCGGTAATCAGCAGCGCACCGCCCGCTTCCAGTATAGCCTGCTCAATTTGGCCGATACAGCTATCGACCGTTTCCACCGCTTTAACGGCGGCCGAAATAACCCCGGTATGCCCCACCATATCGGGATTGGCCAGGTTCAGAATTATCGCGTCATATTCGCCGCTTCGGATTGCAGCCAGCGTTTTGCCGCAGACCTCCTCCGCACTCATTTCCGGCTGCAAATCGTATGTCGCCACCTTGGGAGAGGGCACCAGAACACGTTCTTCACCGGGGTTTGGTTCCTCCACGCCGCCGTTAAAGAAAAACGTCACATGAGCATATTTTTCAGTTTCGGCAATGCGCAGCTGCTTCAGGCCCTGTGCTGCCAGCACCTGCCCAAGCGTCTTTTCCGGCGGACGGCGCAGAAAAGCCACTGGCAAATCAAAGCTCGAATCATACTCCGTCATGCAGCAATAAGCCAAGCGGGGAAACTCCGGCCGGGCAAAAGCAGCAAAATCCTGCTGCATCAGCGCCCGTGTGATCTCCCGCGCCCTGTCCGCCCGAAAGTTATAAAAAATTACCGCATCGCCGTCAGTAAGCCTTGCTCCTGCGTCCGCAGGTATTATCGGCTCGACAAACTCATCCGTCACACCGGCCGCATAGCTTTCACGCAGAGCCTGAGGCAAATCATCCGTCATTTTGCCTTCGCCCAGCACCAGCGCCCGCCAGGCCTTTTCCACACGTTCCCAGCGTTGGTCACGATCCATCGCATAGAAACGCCCACAAACTACGCCGGGCTTGCCGTAACCCGTTGCCGCAAAATGCGCCAGCAAACGTTCCAGATAATCAATACCGCTGGCCGGAGGAACATCGCGCCCATCCAAAAAGCAATGCACATATGTTTCCGGCACACCTTCACGATGCGCCATATCCAGCAACGCCAGCAGATGATTGAAATGACTATGTACACCGCCGTCAGAAAGCAGCCCCATCAAATGCAGCCGTCCACCCGCTTTAGCCTGCTGCATGGCAGCAATCAGCGCATCGTTGCAGTAAAAACCGCCATCCGCGATAGCCTTGTCGATGGCCGTCAGGTCCTGATATACCACCCGCCCCGCGCCGATGTTTAAGTGCCCTACTTCGGAGTTTCCCATCATACCGTCAGGAAGCCCTACAGAGAGACCGCTGGCCGCCAAAGTAGCGGTTGGATACTCGCGGCACATACGGTCAAAATTCGGCAGATTCGCCAAGGATAGCGCATCGCCAGGCTTCCCGGTTTTCAACCCCCAGCCGTCCATAATGCACAGCATGACCGGTTTTTTCTTCATAATATTACCCCTGACTGTTTTCTGCAAACACCGCCCGGCAGATACCGGCAAACGCCGCCGCCTTCAGGCTGGCTCCGCCTACCAGCGCGCCGTCCACATTCGCGCCGGACATCAGTTCCGCCGCGTTTTCGGGCGTCACGCTGCCTCCGTACAGAATACGTACCTGGTCGGCAAATCCCGCGCCTTTTTCGCGCAGGTTGTCGCGGATAATGGCGCAGGCTGCCTCAGCATCAGCCGCGGTAGCCGCCTGCCCGGTGCCAATCGCCCAAATCGGCTCATATGCCACCACAATTTCACTTTTACCATCCCAGAAATCCAGACTTTCGTAAAGCTGCGCCTCCAGCCATTCCTGCGTCAATCCGCCCTCGCGTATACTCAGCGTCTCGCCCACGCAGAGAATTGGCACAAGGCCGGCCGCCACCGCCGCACCGCATTTTTTGGAGATCATCTCGCTGCTCTCCTGTAACAGCGTCCGCCGTTCCGAATGGCCGCAAATAACGTAAGAAACTCCGCATTCAGCAAGCATTCCGGGCGAAATTTCCCCGGTGAAAGCGCCGGCCTCCTGCCAAAACAAATCCTGAGCGCCAAGGCAAATATCCATTTTCTGGCTGGCGATAACCTGGTGCAGCGGATAAAGCGCCGTAAACGGCGGGCAGAACACCGCGTCCACATCTTTGTTGTTCAGAACGCCAGCGATCTCGCGGTTAAAATCAGCCAGCCAATCGAGCGATTCAGACACCGTCTGGTTCATTTTCCAGTTGGCGGCCAGTAAAGGCTTCCTCATAATCAAACCTCCCAGCTAACGAGCATTCTGCAAAACTTCAACGCCCGGCAGATGCTTGCCCTCCAGATATTCCAGCGTAGAGCCGCCCCCGGTGGAAATATGCGTGATCATATAGCCCACGCCGGCCTGGTCGATCGCCGCCAGCGAATCGCCGCCGCCCACAATGGTCGCCCCCTGGCATTTGGCACAGGCCACGGCAATCGCCTCGGTACCCCTGGCAAACACAGGCATTTCAAACACACCCATGGGACCGTTCCAGATGACCGTCTGCGCGCTCTCCACAATCGCCGCGTAAGTGCGGACAGTGTTTTTGCCCATATCCAACGCCATCCAGCCACTGGGTATACGGTTAACAGCAACGTTTCTGTACTTTGCGTCAGGAGCAAACGCCGCCGCCGCCACCAAATCCTCCGGCAGCACGATTTTTTTCGCCACATCTTTCTTCATCAGATCCCGCACCAGGTCAACATAGTCCAGCGAAATTTTGGATGCGCCCATATCATAACCCAGAGCATACAAAAATGTGTTGGCCATCGCGCCGCCGATCAACAAGCGGTCTACGTTGGGCAACAGATTCTTGATAACGCCGATCTTATCATCTACCTTGGCGCCTCCCATCACTGCCACCACCGGGCGCGCCGGATCGGCAAGCAACTTACGCATCATTACCAAGTCTTTTTCCAACAGGAAACCAGCCACTGCCGGAAGATATTTCGTCACGCCCACCAAAGATGCATGCGCCCGGTGCACCGCGCCAAACGCGTCGCAAACAAACAAATCGCCCAGCTTCGCCAGCTTTTCAGCAAAAGCATCATCGTTCTTTTCCTCCTCTTTATAAAAGCGGAGGTTTTCCAGCAGCAGAACCTCGCCTGGCTGCAAATCATTGGCCATTTTCTCGGCCTCCGCGCCTACACAGTCGGGGCAGAACGCCACCGGCGCGTCCAGCAGGCGCTGCAAAACCGGCGCCAGGTTAGCCAGCGAGTATTTCAGGTTTTTTTCACCCTTGGGCCGCCCCAGATGGCTCATCAGCACCACTTTCGCCCCCCGCTTCAGCAAATATTGCAGTGTGGGCAGCGTGCCGTTTATACGGGTCAAATCCGTGACATTGCCCGCCTCGTCGCGCGGCACGTTATAATCCACCCTCACCAGCACGCGCTTGCCCACAACATCAACGTCGCGAATGGTCTTTTTATGATAGAAAACGATAGACATATTATCTCTCCTTATTCTCCCTTGTTAAAAAGTCGCCTATGCAACAAAAGTATCGGCTGGCTGCCGATACTTTTGCCAAAGTCAATTTCGTTTATCCGGCAATGCCCTTGCCTGCAATGTATTTTACCAAATCAACAACACGGTTGCTATAGCCCCATTCGTTGTCATACCACGCGATAACTTTAGCCAGATTGCCCTCAATAACCATGGTAGAAAGCGCGTCCACCGTAGAGGAGTTCTGGCAACCGTTGAAGTCCACCGAAACCAGCGGCAGTTCGCAATAGCCCAGTATTCCTTTCAGCTCATTCTCAGCGGCGGCTTTCAGCGCGGCGTTGATCTCTTCCGCCGTGGCCGGGGTCTTAAGATCAACCACCAAATCAACCAGCGATACGTTGGCGGTAGGAACACGCACAGCAAAGCCGTTCAGTTTGCCCTTAAGCTGGGGCAGCACCAACGCTACAGCCTTAGCAGCGCCAGTGGTGGTAGGAATCATTGAGCAGGCAGCCGCCCTCGCCCTGCGGAAATCCTTATGGTCGCGGTCAAGGATACGCTGGTCGTTGGTATAGGAATGGATCGTGGTCATAAGGCCGCGTTCAATGCCGAATTTCGCATCCAGCACTTTGGCTACCGGCGCCAGGCAGTTGGTAGTGCAGCTGGCATTGGAAATGATATGATGCTGAGCAGGATCGTAAGCTTCCTCGTTCACGCCCATAACAATGGTGATATCCTCATTCTTGCCAGGAGCAGTCAGAACAACTTTCCTGGCGCCGGCCGCAATATGGGCGCAGGCTTTCTTGGCATCATTGAACACACCGGTGGCCTCCACCACCACGTCAACGCCAAGCTTGCCCCAGGGCAAATTAGCAGGATCTTTCTCATTATAGACCTGAATCGCCTGGCCATCAACCAGCATAACGTCATCTTGAGAGCTGATCTCTCTATCCCAGATACCGTGCACAGAGTCAAATTTCAGCAGATGGGCATTGATCTTAACATCAGCCATATCATTGACCGCGACAATTTCCACCCCCGGCTGGCCAAAAGCGGCGCGGAACACAAGCCTCCCGATGCGTCCGAAGCCGTTGATTGCAATTTTTACCATTTTTAGAACTCCCCTTTCCGTTTTTTAAATAATTATTTAAAGCAAACATCTTGCCAGATCGCGCGAAAAAAACGAGCCTAAAGCGGCCAAGCACAACACCTCACCTTTTAAGCTCATTGTAACATAAACGTAAATAAAATATCAATATATTTCCGGATTTTTGCCCAGGAATTTCCGGCGGTCTTTCGGCTCATTCCGAAAGCGCAGCCGCCAGCTTTTCCAGTTTTTGCAGACGGTGATAAAGTCCCGTCTTGGATATCGGCTTATCGAAAAGTTCTTTAAGCTCGGCCAGCGGCAGCTCCGGGTTTTCCAGCCGTAGAGCCGCCGTCTCACGCAAAGGACGGCTCAAATCTTTTAGTTTTCCCGCAGCTGCCAGCTTGTTTATCGCCAAAACCTGCCGCTGCGCCGCGTCCACCGCCTTATCGGTGTTGGCGGTATCGCAGTTGATAACACGATTGATGTTGTTGGCGGTATCCTTGATGACGCGCACATTCTCCATATCCAGCAGCGCCCCGTGCGCCCCGATAACGTTCAGAAAATCACAGATCTGCTCCGCCCCTTTGCAATAAACCAGGAAGCGGCTCTTACGCTCGCTGATCTTAAGATTCAGCCCGTATTCCGCCCCCAAAGCAGAAAGGAAATGCGCCTGGTAAATATCTTGACACACCAGCTCCAGATGATAGGCGCGGTTGGGATCGCTGACGAAACCGCCGCCCAGAAAAGCCCCCCGCAAATATGAGCGCAGGCAACACTCCCCGGCGAAAACGTCAGACAAGTTCGTCACCCGCCCAACGTCCTGCCCGGCGTTCCACGGATTGCCATCCGGGATTTTCGCCAACAGCGCCAACACCTGGCGCACCGACTCCTGCGGAGGAATACGCAGCGTATACAGGCGGTTCTTCTTGAAATGGCGGCTGTCACGCATCAGTATTTCAGCATGCAGTTCCCAAACCTCTTTCACCAGCTTGAAATAGCGCCGCGCAATGCCCGCGCTGCCGGTGGTGGCAAGCAAACCCGGTGTGCCGCCCGCCGCAATGCTCACATTGCCGCACATCCGCAGAAAGGCCAGAAACTCCGTCTCACGGCAGCAGCGCCGGCTGGTGCTGATACGCAGCAGTTGCTCTTTTACGTCCAGCGTAAACGTCATTTTGCTCCTCCTTATTCGCCCAGCAGCCCGGCCAGAGCCGTTTTCAGCTTCACCCGGTCGTGCTGCCAAAAATTTACTTCGTCCACAAAATCGGCCTGCAAAATATGGACGCCAGCCACCTCAAGTTTTGCCGTATCGCAGACGATAGGGCGGGATTTTCTCGCCGCTAAAGCCGCAAGAGCCGTCTCGGGATATGCGCCATTGTTGGCTATGATCACATCGATAAGCCGCCCCTCGCCGGCGTAGCTTTCCAGCAGATCATAGACGAAAGAGAGTTCCGCCGTATCCAGTTCGGCAGGCTCAGTCGCCATGTTGGCGAGATAACACACCTTGGCCGGGCTTTGTTTCAGCGCCTGAGCCAGCCCCGGCACCAACAGGTTGGTAATCAAGCTGGAATAAACGCTCCCCGGCCCGATGAACACATAGTCCGCTGCCGCCACGGCGGCAAGCACCTCCGGCTGCAAACGACAGTTCTCCGGCTGCAAAAACAGTTTCTTCACGCGGCGGCTGTCAGCGCAAATGGCCGTCTCACCGTGCATCACGGATCCATCCTCCAGCACAGCAGCCAGGCACACATCGTCACATGTGGCGGGCAGCACCCGGCCCGTTATCGCCAAAAGATTGGAAAGCCGCGCCACGGCTCCGGCAAAATCCAGCCCTTCGGCCTGCTGCAGCGCGGCCAGCAGAATATTGCCCACTGTGTGGCCGGAAAGCGTTCCTTCCTCCGGAAAACGGTAGGAAAGCAGCCCGTCCATCGCCAGCTCCGCATCGGAAAGCGCCACCAGACAGTTCCGCACATCGCCTGGCGGCAGGATACCAAACTCCTTCCGGAGTTTGCCGGAGCTGCCTCCGTCATCCGTCACCGCCACCACTGCCGTCAGTTCCGGCGTCAGCTCTTTCAGCACCCGCAGCAGATTAGCAAGACCAGTGCCGCCGCCAATTGCCACCACGCGCTTATGTTTATCGGGCATAGTCTTTCTCCCCCAAATTATTCTCCAACTTCTTTCACAAATTTAACCGCGGCTCAGGTCGCGGTGTCCCACGCGTACTTTAGCGCAGGATACGGCCGCACTCAGGCGGCGGCCGATCTCCTCAGCCATGGCAACGGAGCGATGCTGGCCGCCAGTGCAGCCAACCGCCAGCGACAGATGATGCTTGCCCTCGGTCAGATACTGCGGCATGATCTCTGCCAGCATAGCGCAGTATTTATCCAAGAAGCTCTGTGTCTCCGCCCGTTCAATCACATAATCACGAACAGGCGCGTCCAGTCCAGTCTGCGGTTTCAACTCCGCCACATAGAAAGGATTAGGCAGAAAGCGCACGTCCATCACCATATCCACATCGATCGGCAGGCCATATTTAAAGCCAAACGAGATAACGTTCACCAGCAGACGCTCGTCGTCACCCTCGCCTAACATATCGGCAACCTGCTGTTTAAAATCCTGCACGCGCATACCGGAGGTATCAATAATAATATCAGCCAACCCGCGTATACGCTGCAGGCGCTTACGCTCCTCGCGTATACCCTCCAGCACGCTGCCGCTTTTAGCCAGGGGATGACGGCGGCGCGTCTCCTTAAAACGGCGCACCAAGGCCTCATCAGAGGCCTCAAGAAAGATTATTTCGTAATCAATGCCCTTATTCTTCATTTCCTGCAAAACGCCGTAGACGTCCTGAAAAAACTTGCCGCCCCGCACGTCTGCCACCAGAGCCACGCGCGAAAAATCCGCCTGCACCTGCAATATCAGCTCGACAAATTTCAGAAAGAGATTGGGCGGCAGGTTATCCACGCAGTAATAGCCCATATCCTCCAAAACCTGCACCAAATTCGTCTTACCAGCGCCACTCATTCCTGTTACGATTTTCAGTTCCAACGCACCTGCCCCCCTTGAAAAAGTATTACTGTTTCTCTGTGTGCAAATAATCATAAAGACTTGCCGCTGCCCGGCGGTTCATGCTCTCCGCCAATGACAGTTCCTCCACGCTTGCCTGCATAATCTGCTCCAAGGAGCCGAATGCCCGCAGCAACGCCGCGCGCCGCGTGGGTCCGATACCGGGAATATTATCCAGAGCGCTCGCCTTCTGACCTTTTTCCCGCAGCCGCCGCTGGTAAGTGATACCAAAACGATGCGCCTCGTCCCGCACCCGCTGCAAAAGCTGCAAGCCGTGGCTGCTTTTCGGAAGAATTATCGGCTCGCTGTCGTGTGGGCGATAGATCCATTCCTCACTTTCGGCCAGGCCGAACACCGGGATATCCAGCTGCAACGCCTCCAGAATATCTACCGCCACTGCCAGCTGCCCCTTGCCGCCGTCAATCAGCAGCAGATCCGGCCATTCCGCCATCGGCGCTTCCTCCGGCTTAATCTCGCCGCGCTTCAGCTGCTGCCGCTGGTTGATGCCCCAGCCAAGCCGCCGCGCCACCGCCTCGCGCATGGCCATATAATCGTCGCCGTTCGTCTCGCCCTTGATCCGCATATGGCGATATAAGGCCTTGGCTGGTTTGCCGCCCAAAAACGTCACCATAGCAGAAACGGTATAAGTTCCCTGCCAATGGCTGTTATCAAAGCATTCGATACGCCAAGGCGCTTTTGGCAAATCCAGCGTCTGACGCAATTCCTCCAACGCCTCGCCGCTGGCCGCCGCTGCATAGTTTTTCTCCTCCATTTCGCGCGAGATGACCAGCCGCACATTTTGCTCTACCAGCGAGAGCAACCGTTTCTTCTCGCCGATTTTCGGCACGTTGAGCGTTACCTTGCCGCCCCGCTTGGCGCTCAGCCATTCAGCCAGAGTCGCAGGATCCGGAGGTTCGTGGGATAAGCAAATTTCCGGCGGAATAAAATCCACGCCGCTGTAATATTGCCCGATGAACGCGGCCAAAATTGCCCCCGGATCATCGCCGCCAGGATTTTGCAGAAAGAAATGCTCCCGCCCCACCACTTTACCCTCGCGCACGAAGAATATCTGCACTGCCGCCAACTCCGGCATATTACCGGCAGTGGCCGCCGCCAGCATATCGCGGTTATCACTGCCGCTGTCCATATTCTGGCGGCTCTGCACTAATTTTACAGCTTCGATACGGTCGCGCAGAACGGCTGCGTCCTCAAAACGCAGCTCCGCCGCCGCCTGCTGCATCTGGTCTTGCAGCCGCGCCGTTATCGCGCCGCTTTTCCCTTCCAAAAACAACGCCACCTGCTCGCACATCTCCCGGTACTTCTCTCTATCAACCTTGCCGGTGCAGGGAGCCAGGCACCGCCCGATATGAAAGTTCAGGCAGGGGCGGTGCTTGCGGCTAAAGCTCTGGTTGGAGCAGCTCCTAAGTGGAAAAATGTCGCTTAGCAGCTTCTGGGTCAGCTTCATCGCGCCGCTGCTGACGTAGGGTCCGAAATAACGGTTGCCGTCGTTTTTCACCGAGCGCACCATGATCAGTCGGGGATATTCCTCACGCATAGTCAGGCATAGATAGGGATAATGCTTATCGTCACGCAGCAGGATATTGTACTTGGGATTATACTCTTTTATCAGATTACATTCCAGCACCAGCGCCTCCGCCGCCGAGGAAACGACTATCCACTCCAACTCATCCACCACGCGCATCTGCGCCGCCGTTTTTGGAGCCAGACGGCTTTCCGGTTGAAAATACGAGCGCACCCGCTGCCGCAGCGACTTGGCTTTGCCCACATAAACCACCTGGCCGTCTTTATCGCGCATAATGTAAACGCCGGGAGAGTCCGGCAGCAGCGCCAACTTTTCTTTTAACTTTGGGTTTGCCACGTGGAAAGCCTCCTGTTCTGTCAAATTTTACGCAGGGCTTTGATCATGCTTTTAGCGAACTATTGCCGCAGCTTTGGCGCCAGATACTTACCGGTATAGCTGCCGTCAACTTTAGCAACTTCCTCCGGCGTACCGGTGGCCACAACGCGCCCGCCGCGCCCGCCGCCTTCAGGGCCAAGGTCAATAATATGGTCGGCGCACTTGATAACGTCCAGATTATGCTCAATCACCAGCACAGTGTTGCCAGCGTCCACCAGACGGTTCAGCACCTCTAAGAGCTTCTTGATATCCGCCACATGAAGACCGGTAGTCGGCTCATCCAGAATATAAAAGCTCTGCCCCTGGCTTCTGCGCGAAAGCTCCGCCGCCAGCTTCACCCGTTGCGCCTCGCCGCCAGAAAGCGTGGTGCCGCTTTGCCCCAGCTGAATATAGCCCAGACCCACGTCCTGCAAAACCTGCAATTTGTGCGCGATACGCGGCACATTAGCAAAGAAATCCACTGCCTCGTCCACCGTCATCGCCAACACATCGGCAATGCTTTTGCCCTTATACTTCACATCCAGCGTGTCACGGTTATAACGCTGCCCCTTGCAGACGTCGCAGGGTACGTAAACGTCAGGCAGAAAGTGCATTTCAATTTTGATAATACCATCGCCTTTGCAGGCCTCGCAGCGTCCGCCGCTGACGTTGAAGCTGAAACGCCCAGGCTTATAGCCGCGCATTTTAGCTTCGGGCAGCTGAGCGAACAGATCGCGAATCAGGCTGAATAACCCGGTATATGTGGCCGGATTAGAACGCGGAGTGCGTCCAATCGGGCTTTGGTCAATGTCGATAACCTTGTCCAGAGCTTCCAAGCCTTCGATTTTCTTGAATTTGCCGGGATTGGTGTGAGCGCGGTTCAGGCGGTGCGCCAGCGTTTTATATAAAATCTCGTTTACCAGCGTGCTTTTGCCGCTGCCGGAGACCCCGGTGACGCAAACAAATTTGCCCAACGGAATGGTTACACTGATATTATGCAGATTATTCTCCGCACAGCCGGATATTTTCAGAACCTTGCCGCTGCCGGGGCGGCGCATCACCGGCACAGATATCTCTTCCCGACCGGAAAGATACCGCCCGGTAATGGAATCTTTGCAGGCCATAATTTCCTGCGGCGTGCCCGCGGCCACCACCTGACCGCCATGCGCCCCTGCACCCGGGCCAATGTCCACGATATAGTCCGCCGCCAGCATCGTCTCATCGTCATGCTCCACCACAATTACCGTGTTGCCGAGGTCGCGCAGACGCTTCAGCGTGGCGATAAGCTGCTCGTTATCGCGCTGATGCAGACCGATGGACGGCTCATCCAAAATATACAGCACCCCCACAAGCGAGGAACCGATCTGCGTCGCCAGACGTATCCGCTGCGCCTCGCCGCCGGAGAGTGTTCCTGCCGAGCGTGAAAGCGTCAGGTAATCCAGTCCGACGTTCACCAAAAATTCCAGACGGGCGCGGATCTCTTTCAACACCATATGCACAATGCTCTCCTCCCGCTCGGTCAGTATTATGCGGCGGAAGAATTCCTGCGCTTCAAATATCGTCAGATTGCTTAACTGATCAATGTTCAGCTCCGCAGTCGCGCCGTCATCCTGCCGGTAAGCCAGCGTCACCGCCAGAACCTCGGGCTTCAGACGCGCGCCGTGGCAATCCGGACAGGGGCTTTCCACCATATACCGCTCGATGTCCTCGCGGATAAAATCAGAGGTCGTTTCGTGATAGCGCCGTTCCAGATTGTTGACCATACCCTCCCAAGGGCTTAACATTGTTTTTTTATGGTGGTTGTAGTCGATATATTCAAACGACAGTTTTTCATTGCCAGTGCCGTAGAAAATCAAATCCAAATGCTCTTGCGCCAAATTAGCCACCGGCTCGTCCAGCGAAAAGCCATATTTCTGCGCCAACGCCTCAATAAAGCGGAAATACCAACCGCCATAGTTTTCGTTCCAATGCGCCAGCGCCCCCTCGCGCAGGCTTAAGTTATCGTTCACAATCAGCAGGTTTTCATTCACTTTCATACGGAATCCCAGGCCAGAACAGCTGGGACATGCTCCATACGGATTATTAAACGAGAACATACGCGGCGTTATCTCATCAATACTGATACCGCAGTCCGGACAGGAAAGGTTTTTATTGAAACGAAGCTCATCCTGCTTCGTTACCTCCGCGCCGTCCTCGCCGACGATTTTGCTCTCAGCCAGCACCAGCAGATGCCCGCCTGACATTTCCATCGTTACTTCAATGGATTCCGCCAGCCGTTTGGCAATGCCGGGGCGCACCGCCAGGCGATCTACCACCACCTCCACAGTGTGCTTCTGCTTTTTATTGACGTTGATCTCCTCGTCCAGCGTACGGATCTCGCCATCCAGCCGAATCCTCAGATAACCGTCGCTTTTGATATCGGCGAACAAACGCTGAAACTCACCTTTGCGTCCGCTGACCATCGGCGCCAGCAGCTGTAATTTCGTACCCTCAGGCAGCGCCAGCAGTTTATCCACGATCTGATCGACTGTCTGCTGGGAGATCGGCTTGCCGCAGTGCGGGCAATGTGGTTTGCCGACGCGGGCAAACAGCAGACGCAGATAATCGTGAATTTCCGTCACCGTGCCAACGGTGGAACGCGGGTTGCGGTTGGTGGTTTTCTGATCGATGGCAATTGCGGGAGAAAGCCCCTCAATGCTGTCCACTGCGGGTTTCTCCATCTGCCCCAGAAACAGCCGCGCATATGAGGAAAGGCTCTCCATATAGCGGCGCTGCCCCTCGGCGTAAATGGTATCAAACGCCAGCGAGCTTTTGCCGCTGCCGGATAAGCCCGTTATCACCACCAAAGAATTGCGCGGCAATTTAACGTCGATATTTTGCAGGTTGTGCTGACGCGCGCCTTTAACGTAAATATAATCTTTTTCCATTATTCAACCTCTCTGTATGGCATATATTCAGGTATTATATCATTTTAACATATTGTAAATATAATTTCCACCCATATAAACACACAGGAGCAATTTGGCAAAAAAGACTTTCCCCAAAAAAATAAAATCTGGCGCCCGGCTGACGCTTGGCGTTATAAACGGCACGAGTTTACCAAACATCTGAAATATTCATACAAATTCCTTGATTTTTCTCTTATTGAGCGTATACTAAAGGCAGAAGCCTGGCCTTATTCGTGAAAGAGAGGTATTCTACGTAAAGATAATTGAGGTACGGACAAATTGCCATCTTGTACCAAACAAATTTTTGTTGCGTATGATTACAAATACTGTTGCCGGGGCTGGCTCAGTGCTATTATCTCAAGATTGTATGCCTGCGGCACACAATAGTATCGTTACTTCATTTACAGTTGAAACAACATAATCTAACTTTATAGTACTATTTAGATACCATAATTTAAGGAAGTGTAACTATGCATAAAAGAACAATCAAATGGCTGCTTCTCTGTGCGGCCCTAATTCTTTTCGTTGGCGTTATCACAGGTCAACCTTTCGATTTCTTCACTCTTGGGCAAAAAACATCGCATATACTACAGAACTCCCCCTCAAATACAAGCAATACATTGTCTGACAGCAATATCATTACTCAAAGGGATATTGATTTACTGCGCCTTAAAAAAGATTTTTTGCAATTAGATGATAGTGAAGACGAAATGGTTAATAAATTGCTGCGGCAACGCATAATTTTTCAGGAGGCAGAACGCCTTAACCTGACAATTAGCCACGCTGAAGCAAAAGAACGCGTTATTGATATTATGAACCAGGCCGAAAAACTTACTCAATCTGCAAACGAAGCAGAGAGGACGTCAGCCGAACAAACATTAAGCTTCATCAACTCTTATATTGACGGTTTGGGAATAACTCAAGATGAATATTTTGATTTGGCAGCGGAGGAACAGCGCGAAATAGAGGCCGCTGCTGCATTACAGTCGTATTTTAAGGATACCCTTGCTACAGAAACAGCAAACGACCCTGTTTTGTTTGAAGAAGCCTGGAATAAATATGTTGATGAATTAGTAGAAGCTTTTCAAAATAATGCGATGCCACAAAAATAACTTATCGCAAACAATTGATAAAAAGCAGATGAGCCTTACAGCTCATCTGCTTTTTATTTTCAGCCGCGCTATTTAGCGCCGACGCCATACCGGCCCATAGCCTTTAATTCCAGTATCAGGTCGCGGGCTTCGGCGGCCTTTTCAAACTCAAGCCGCCGCGCTGCCTCGCGCATTTCTTTCTCCAGAGTACGAATCATCTTCTCGCGCTCCTTGCGGCCAAGCTGCTCAAACGCTTTCTTCTCCGTTTTTTCCTCGGTTTCCGGCAGAATCGCAGTGATAAGATCCCGCACTTCCTTCTTAACCGTATGCGGCGTGATGTTATGCTCCTTGTTATACGCCATCTGGATAGCACGGCGGCGTTCGGTTTCACTGATTGCCGCCTGCATGGAATCCGTCATATTATCGGCGTAAATTATCACGCGCCCCTGCTCGTTACGGGCGGCGCGCCCAATAGTCTGGATCAGCGAACGGTGCGAACGTAAAAAGCCCTCCTTATCGCCGTCCAATATCGCCACCAGCGCCACCTCCGGTATATCCAAGCCCTCGCGCAGCAGGTTAATGCCCACCAGCACATCAAACTCGCCCAGCCGCAAATCGCGCACAATAGCCATACGCTCCAACGTCTTGACGTCGCTATGCAGATAACGCACCTTAACGCCCGCTTCGGCCAGATAATCCGTTAAATCCTCAGCCATTCGCTTGGTCAGCGTGGTTACCAGAACCCTGCCGCCGTCCGCCGTCACCTTGTTTATCTCGCCCAGCAGATGGTCAATCTGATTAGTTATCGGATGCAGCTCTATCAGAGGATCCAACAGTCCGGTCGGCCGCAGCACCTGCTCCACCACCTCGGGCGAATGTTCCATTTCATAATCGCCTGGCGTGGCAGATACGTAAACCGCCTGATGTATGCGCTCCTCAAACTCAGGAAATTTCAGCGGCCGGTTATCCAGCGCTGAGGGCAGGCGGAAACCGTATTCCACCAGAGATTGCTTGCGTGAACGGTCGCCCTCATACATACCGCGTACCTGCGGCAGCGTAACATGGCTTTCGTCCACAAACAGAATAAAATCTTTCGGGAAATAATCCAGCAGCGTGTAGGGCGGCTCGCCGGGGCGCCGTCCGTCCATATGGCGGGAATAATTCTCCACCCCCTGGCAGTGGCCGATCTCCGCCAGCATTTCCAAATCAAAACGGGTGCGCTGCTCCAGCCGCTGCGCCTCCAGGAGTTTCCCAGCCGCGTTCAGCTCGGCCAGACGCTCCGCCAGCTCCTTTTTTATGCCTGCCAGAGCCTGTTCCATGGTGGTATCGCCCATCACGTAATGACTGTTGGGAAAAATCGTGTCATAGGGCAGCCGGTGGACAACCTCGCCGGTTACAGTGTTTACCTCGGATATGCCCTCGATCTCGTCGCCGAAAAACTCCACGCGCACCGCCACATCGCTGTAACCCGCCGGGAAAATTTCCACAACATCACCCTTGGCACGGAATGTGCCGCGGTGCAAATCAAGATCATTGCGGGTATATTGGTTGTCGATCAGGCGGCGCAACAGCTCGTCGCGCTCCATCTGCTGGCCGACGCGGAGCGATATCATCATCTCCTGATAAAACTTGGGCGAGCCCAGACCGTATATCGCCGAAACCGACGCCACCACAATTACGTCGCGCCGCTCCAGCAGTGAAGCCGTAGCCGAATGACGCAGCTTCTCAATCTCATCGTTGATTGCCGCATCCTTGGCAATGTATGTGTCAGAGCGCGCGATATATGCTTCCGGCTGGTAATAATCATAATAGGAAACGAAATATTCCACGGCGTTTTCCGGGAAAAACTCTTTAAATTCACCGTATAGCTGAGCCGCCAGCGTTTTATTGTGGGCTATCACCAGCGCGGGGCGTTTCATTCGCTCTATCACATTGGCCATAGTAAAGGTCTTACCGCTCCCGGTCACGCCCAGCAGGGTTTGGTGCGGCTCCCCCGCCGCCAGCCCGGCGCAGAGCGCGTCCACCGCCTGCGGCTGGTCGCCTGTAAGCTTATAATTGCTGCAAAGCTTAAAATCCATATTGCGCCCTCCCGTCTATCACAAGCTATTATATCATTTTAACATATCATAAATATAATTTCCACCCATATAAACACACAGGCGCAATTTGGCAAAAGAGCCTTTTCCCACATAAGTTTTTTGGCTTATATAAATTTTATAAAAAATCTGCAAAAAAAATGTCACCTTTTGCGTTTGTTATGGTGTATATATAATGAGAGGTAAAAAATGACAGCTTTTTGTTTGAAGGTTAAATAAAGAAATAAGGAGGATAGTTTATCATATGCTTTTGACTGAACAAACAAATATTTACCCCTCAAATAAAAATTTTGGGAGGATTTTGTTATGTTAAAAAGAAAACTATTAGTATCAGCTTTAACACTTATTATGTGTTTGGGGATGGCGATGCCTGCTTGGGCGGCAAAAGATGAAACCCAAAACGCTTTTGCCGAACTGGACCAAAAATATGACGCAGCATTTTTTAATCAATTGCGCTTAGATGTTATCGAAGATGAATTACAAAGCGCTGGCATTGAGATTGATTCACATATTTTAAAAGCAAATTTAGATGAAGAAAACTCATTAAAAGATTTTGTAGCAAACGATATTGAACTGTATGTACAAAATTCTCTTTTATTAGATGATAATGAAAAGAAAGAACTTAACAATAAAATATCAGCGTTAAGCGAAATCATCGTTGTATATATTGATAAAGATACTTTAAGAGTTTACAATTCACAGGACGGTTTTGCGGGGTATGCTACTCGCTTACCTGCTATAGAGGAGGCAGAAAACAATAATTCAGCTATAACACCTTTTAGCCAAAGCAATCCCACTCCAACCGAAATTTTTGGTGGTGATAGCGGCGCTTTTGAACGTCGTCAACTAGGCAATGAAGGATTTGACAAAATAACTTCAAACATTACATTACCAATAATCTCTAATACTAAAAGTGACGAGCAAGCTTGGGTGTATTATGGTTTTGACTCGCTAAATGTTAACGGAATAGAGGGCGGTTTTGGCTATTGGCCGGAAAAAGAAATAAATGGCAAAACAGAAAAAGATGTTTGGCTTGCTTATATTAGCGACAAACCTAATTATAGATATGAGGTTCCGCTTGTTGTATATAAACCTGGACAAACTATAAGTGATGTTAATTTTGTACTGAAAAAACAGAATAGCACCGACACCTATTATTCAGCATACCTTTTAATTGGCAGTGATATTCTAATTTGTAGAGAAACAGACTTTAAGTTGTCAGATATGAAGACAATGTCTGTAAAAAGAATGACAACAATCGGCAGATCGGGGGCTAAATTTAATGGCAATAATATTTACACAGTTTCTAAAAACCAGAAATTTGATAAGGTTCAGGTAAGAAAATATAACGCAACCAGTTATAAGACTTGGGATACATACGATGAATACAAGGAATGGAAAAATAATAAATGGTATGGAACAATAGATTGTACCAGTGCATACGTTCATCGAAATGGTTCTTATGTTTCAATTTATAAATAATATTATCAAATAATTCACAGGAGGTACTGTATGCGATATAAACAGACTATTTTATGCCTGCTTATATGTGTGGGTATAAGTTTTCTGCTTACCCGCCCGGCTATGGCTGTAAATTTAACCGTGCTGGTAGACGGCTGGGATATTACAACGCCTGAATTGGTAATTGAACAAGGTGAGCCGCGTTTGCCCAGCAAGGACGAGGCCGTATCGCCGGATATGCCCATAAATAAAAACGGTATTTTATATATGCCGGGCCGCAGGCTGGCACAGTTGCTTGGCGCAGATATAAGCTATGCCGGCGGCAATA
>DVMH01000028.1 GCA_018715045.1 Candidatus Avidehalobacter gallistercoris | reverse complement strand
GAAAGCACCTTTTTGGCGTTCTGCTCCACAATCAGCACCGTAGTGCCGGCCTTATTAATCTCCTGAATAATATCGAAAATCTCCGTCACAAACAACGGAGATAAACCCATTGAGGGTTCGTCCATAAGAATAATATCGGGCTTGCTCATCAACGCCCGCCCTATAGCCAGCATTTGCTGCTCGCCGCCGGAAAGGGTACCGGCCACCTGCTTTTTGCGCTCCTCCAGCCGGGGGAAACGTTCATACACCATTTGCAGCGTTTGAGCTACCTCACCCTTGTCGCGGCGGGTGAATGCGCCCATCTGCAAATTCTCCAACACTGTCAGCTCCTGAAAAATGCGCCGGCCCTCCGGCACATGAGCCATGCCCATCGCCACAATTTTATGCGAAGGAGTTTTCAGCAGATCGACGCCGTTATAGGTGATACTGCCCGCCTTGGCCGGCACCAGCCCGGTCACAGTGTGCAGCACAGTGGTTTTGCCTGCGCCGTTGGCGCCGATCAGCGCCACGATCTCTCCCTGATTGACCTCAAACGATATACCTTTAACGGCCTGGATAACGCCGTAAAAAACCTGCAAATTTTCCACTTTAAGCAAAGCCATGCCAGTTGCCTCCTATTCGCCGAGATAAGCCACGATAACCTTGGGGTCGTTCAGCACATCGGAGGGTTTGCCCTGAGCCAACACCTGTCCGAAGTTCAGCACAGTGATTTCCTCGCAAATGCCAGAAACCAGCTTCATATCATGTTCTATCAGCAAAATAGTCATATTAAACGTATCGCGCACAAAATGAATGGTTTCCATCAGCTCCGCCGTCTCATTGGGATTCATGCCGGCAGCCGGTTCATCCAGCAGCAACAGTTTGGGCCCGGTGGCCAGTGCCCGCGCGATCTCCAATTTGCGCTGTTTCCCGTAAGGCAGGTTAGAGGCCAGATAATCGCGCTCACCGTACAGACCGAAAACGTCCAGCAGCTCTTTGGCACGTTCATCCAGATATTTTTCGTCCCTGAAATAGCCGGGAAGACGGAAAATGCCGCTGGCCACGCCATATTTAACCTGGTTGTGCAGGCCGACTTTCACGTTGTCCTGCACTGTCATTTTGGCAAAAAGACGAATGTTCTGAAAAGTACGTGCAATGCCCTTATGCGCAATTTCCAGCGTGTTTTTGCCTGTCAGATTTTCGCCGTCCAGCATGAAAGTGCCCACAGTGGGCTGCTATACGCCGGTCAGCATATTAAACACAGTGGTTTTACCCGCGCCGTTTGGACCGATCAGGCCATACAACGCTCCCTTTTCAATATTCACATTAAAGCCGTCAACGGCACGCAAGCCGCCGAAAGAAATGCCCAGGTTTTTAACCTCCAACAACGCCATATTATTCGCCCTCCTTCGTCAGCTTTGCGCCATGACGCGCAGCCCGCTTGCTGAACAGGCGCTGTTTGAACTCATTGAACCGGGCGTTGTTATTCAACAGCATCATTGCAATCAACACCACGGCGTAAATCAGCATACGGTAATCACTCAAGCCGCGCAATGCCTCCGGCAGCACGGTGATGACAACCGCTGCAATAACTGCGCCGGGAAGGCTGCCCATGCCGCCCATAACCACCATAACCAAAATCTCGATGGACTTGTTGAAATCAAACGTACTTGGTTTCAAAATGCCAAGATTGTGGCCATACAGCACGCCAGCGACGCCAGCGAAAACCGCCGCCGCCACAAAAGCCAGAAGTTTGTAATATACCACCGGTATGCCCATGGATTCTGACGCAATCACATTATCGCGAATAGAGCAGATAGCGCGACCGTGGCGGGAATGTACCAGATTTGCGATCACAATGATGGTAATGACCATCGCCACATAAACAATGGTATAGTTAGAGTATTTAGGTATTCCGTTCAGACCGCCCGCACCGCCGACCAGACTAAAGTTGTTCAACACCGAGCGAATGATCTCACCAAAAGCCAATGTCACGATGGCCAGATAGTCGCCCTTAAGACGCAACGCCGGAATACCAATAAGAAAACCGAACAAACCAGCCACTACGCCGCCGATCAGCATAGCCAACGGCAGTTCCACCGCCATAGGCAGATCCATATGGATAGTGAACATACACCCAGCATAGGCGCCCACCGACATAAAGCCCGCGTGACCCAATGAAAGCTCGCCCAAAAAACCGACCAGGAGGCTCAGCGATACCGCCAGCATGATATTTATACCGATAGGCACCAGCAGCGCCTTACTTTGACGGTTGAACACGCCAAGCTGATCGCAAGCCAACAACACTGCATAAACAACAATTATCAGCAACAGAACCGCCAGATTTTTTTTCGTAAGTAATTTTTTCATCTTTTATCTTCGCCCCTCGTCCTTGGCCAAAAGCGGCTCAAACCTTTTCGGTAATTTTCTTGCCCATCAGCCCGGTGGGCTTAACCAGCAGCACCACAATCAGCACGCCAAACACGATCGCGTCGGCCAGCTGCGTGGAAATATATGCTTTGGCCAGGCTCTCGATCAAACCCAGCAGAATTCCGCCCAGCATAGCGCCTGGCACAGAGCCAATACCGCCCAGAACCGCCGCCACAAAAGCCTTGATGCCAGGCATAGCACCCGTATAAGGACCAACGTATTTATACGAAGAAATAAACAAAACACCGGCCACCGCCGCCAGTGCCGAACCAATAAGGAACGTAATAGCAATGGTAAAGTTGACGTTGACACCCATCAGCTGTGCCGCGCCTTTATCCTCGGACACTGCCAGCATCGCTTTGCCCGTCATGGTGTTGTTAATGAACCAATTGAGCCCCACCATCAATACAATAGTTACCAGCAAGGTTACCAAGGCGTTGCCGCTGATACTCAGATCGCCCAGTTGAATAGAAGGAAAATTGATGGCAGATTCCACTTTGCGCTGCGTGGAGCCAAAAATAAGCAGCGCCGAGCTTTGCAGAAAATAGCTGACGCCGATAGCTGTGATCAACACCGCCAGCGGCGTCGCGTTGCGCAGCGGCTTATAGGCTACGCGCTCGATGATAACGCCCAGCGCCGCGCACACCACCATACTGGTCAAAATCGCCAGAAAAGGAGGAAAATGCAGCGTCGCCATCGCCACCGAAAGCATATACGCGCCCACCATGATAATATCGCCGTGCGCGAAGTTCAGCATCTTACAAATGCCGTAAACCATAGTGTAGCCCAGCGCGATCAGCGCATAAATGCTGCCAAGGCTTAATCCGTTGATTATCTGCGCTAAAAATTCCAACAATATCACCCCAGTTAACTACAAGTTGAGCGGCCAAATAGCCGCGCACCGTTTGGTTAATAATCTTTAGCAATGATTATTTTACGATTATACCACACTATTGTGGGCAAACTCAATTCTTTTTTTGTATCAAGATGCAAAAAACCGCAAAATTTCACGATTTTTTTCGTCACATCACTCGGCCATAAAAAAACCGCCGCCAGAGCATAACCCCCAACGGCAGTTTATTTTTTTACAGTAATTCACACCTGCTGATTATTCAGCGTTAACGGGAACAATATCGCCATTTTCGATCTTGGCCAGAATAGCATCCTTAGTAGCATCGCCGTTCTCGTCCCAAGTCATTACACCGGTTACGCCATCCAGCTCGATCTCATACATAGCGGCCACCAAAGCAGCATTATCCGCGCTGCCGGCCTTTTCCAAAGCAGCAGCAATCGCATAAACAGCGTCATAGCTGTCGGCAGCAAACTGATCCGGAACCGAGCCGTAGGCTTCCTGATAAGCAGCTACGAATTTGGTCGTCTTTTCATCAGTAGCGTTAGCGAAGAAAGGAGTCAGGAATACGGAGCCATCCACCAAAGTGGTGTCACCATTCAGCTGGTCGATAACACCGTCCCAGCCATCGCAGCCGAACATCGGCAGATCCAGGCCAACGTCAACGGACTGGTTGGCAACATAAGCAACCTCAGTGTAATAGAAAGGCAGGAACAGACCGTCAGCCCCGGAGTTCTTGATGGAGGTCAGCTGAGTCTTAAAATCAACATCGCCGGACGCAAAGGATTCAGCTGCGGCAACAGTACCGCCCAGACCCTCATAAGCCTCTACAAACGCTTCATAAATGCCGGAGGAATAAGCATCGGACACATCATACAGCACAGCGCAGTTGGTGATGCCCTGACCGTAAATATAATCAGCCATGTGCTGACCCTGCTGCGGATCGGTAAAGCAGATGCGGAAGCAGTTGTCATACTGCGCAGCCTGAGCAGCCGAAGCAGAAGGAGTAATCTGCAACAGACCGTCGTTATGGGATTCTTCGGTAACTGCAATGCAGGGAACGCTGGTCACAGCGCCCACCAAAGCATTCATGCCCTGATCCATCAGGTTGCCGTAAGCATTGATAGCTTTCTCCGCGTCATGCTGGTCGTCAGCAGCAATCAGCTCAAATGTGTAGCCAGCCACACCGCCGTTGGCGTTCAGCTCGGCCACCGCAACCTCAGCGCCCTGCTTGGCAGAAATGCCATAGCTGGAAGCTGGACCGGTCAAAGGCCCGATAGAGCCGATCTTGAATACCTGATCGCCGGTGTTTTCACCGCCCTGAGTTGAGGGCTGGTCATCGCCGCACCCGGCAAAGCAGCAGAGCGTCATCGCCGCAACTACTGACAAAGCCAGCAATTTCCACAAATTCTTTTTCATGATACAAACCACCTTTTCTTTCTTTTTACTCTTTTTGCTGATCACCAACAGGGTTTAAACGCCCCAACACCTTTCGGCAAAGAGCGCCCAGCGCCGAAGCGTAAGAGCGGTTCAGGCTTTTTGACGGCTAAATCCTTTTGGTAATAGCAAAAGAATTATACGCCAAGCCGTCCAAGTTGTCAATATAATTTACAAATTTTGCCTTATCCGCTCGCCTTGTATTGCCTGCCCGCGCTTTTTCTGCTATACTGCTATTATAACAATTTTTATGGCAATTTACCCGGAGGACGCATAAAAACATGAAAAATACGCATATAATCTCGCTGGTACTGCTGGCCGCACTTGGCGTTATTGTTTACCTTAATTTAGGCAACGGCAGCATCACTTTGCCTGCCATGAATAATCAGCCTGCGGCCAATGAGTTCAACATCAGCGGCGAAAATTCCGTTGTACGGCAGGCAATTGACAATGCCCCGGATGACGCGCTGCTTTACATCATCAACGATGTAACGCCCACGGAAATGGAAACCATAAACGCTTATCAGACGCTAAAGATGGCGCCCTGCTCCAACTACACGCTGGTGATACCAGCTTATCCCGCCTCGAAAGTTGTCATTTATAATTTGAAACAGAACGAAACAACGGGCGAATATCAGCGCGGAGCCGAGTATTGGAGCAGCGACAGCTCCGACAAAGGACTGATACTGCGGCTGGAAATGCCGCGTGACAGCAGCTACGATGTCTTGCCCTATGAGCTTTACATCGAACATGGCGAATATTTCGGCAGCTATCAGTTTATCCCACCCGCCCAGGCGCCGGAAGCCCCTCTGCCAAAGTTTGAATATATCGGGCAACAGGGCAAGCTGTTGAGCATTAGCGGTTTAGATTAAAGCCGCTCATAAAAAAGTTTACCAAGGCAATTATCTTATTAGCTCCCCAAAATGTCACAGCGCAAATGAAAGCCCACAATATTTTGCAACGATAGCAAGTCGCAATTAAATTGTATAAACGAACGCAGCATGAACAATTTCTTTAGCTCAGCTGCAAATATTGTTCATATTATGCATACATGCCAAAATAAAAGCGGACAGGTTATATTAGCCCGTCCGCTTTCGTTATATTGCAATCCTGTGGAGATGCCGGCAAATTAAAGCTATGCAAATATTTTCCACCAATGGCTGCGCTGCACCTGTAACAGCAACAAAATTTATAAACAGCAGGTAAAAAATCTACTTGCCTCTTTCCATTTTGGGGTTTATATATAAAGCTCCGGCATATAAAAGGGCGGTGGTTGTAAAACCACCGCCCTTGAAGCGCCCAATCAAGCCTTGGAAAAATCGCCAAAAGTCTTTTGCAGTCTTCCGACTTTTACGTTCAGGCAATTTACTTGCCAACGCTGCCCTGCAACCTTCTCAGTTTAGATGTCGCCAGATACTCCCTGTCGCCTGCTTTGAGCAGGCGTTGCAGCAAAGCGTACTCGTCAATCTCCGTCTGCTTCGCCCAGTAACGCACGCGGTCGAGGACGTGGATGTAAAGCACGTCGTAACAGATGTAGTGCAGTGAGCAGTGCCCGGTGCCCTGGCCGTAATTGCTGCATCGATAGATAGCGTATGGTTTTTTGCTCTGTGTTTTCAGGGCATAGGCCATAGACCAGCCGCAGTCCGCGCACTTCACCAGCCCGGCAAATATCTGCCTTATTCCGTCTTTCATCTTCCGCTGCCAGTTTGCTATCTGCTCCTTTATGAGCGTGTGGGCTATGCTCGCGGCTCCATGCCCATGATACGCCATGCCGAAGATCTTCTCAACAATACACTTCGTTTCATCGTCAATGACGAGCGCGTTCTGCTTTTCCAGGTCGCGTTTGTAGCCGAGCGGAACGTAGGCAAACACCCGCTCTCCGTTTGCAAACTTTGAGTGCAGCGCGGCCTTGACCTTACGGCTGGGGTCTTTGTAAACCACTCATTAAACAGGTTTTTGAAAGGTACGAAGTAACTGGATTCTCCCGTCACACCCTGCAAAGCGATAGCGGCCAGCGCTGGCCGCTTCGTTCTGTATGTCTGCTTAATTATTGGTATCGTGTCCAGTCGGGGTCGGCGTTCATGTCTGTCCAAGTCTCATAAACTTCGCCCTTATGCCTGTAATCATGACTGTTAGTGGCCTCTTGAACCGCCAGATAATACCAAGCGTCAGGAGCGTTATCCGGCCAGACATTCATATCGGGCAGCAAATCGCTTTCATCCTCCGGGATACGGCACAGCACCCGGTTGATAATGGTCATGGCCTCAGCTCGTGTGATGTATTGGTCGGGGCGGAAAGTACCATCCTCATATCCTCTAATCCAGCCCAGAGACACGGCACGTTTGATTTCCTCTTCGGCCCAGTGACCGGAAATATCGGTAAATTTGCTGTTGCCTTCCGTCAGGCCGGTATCAAATCTGGCACAGATAGCTGCAAACTCGGCGCGGGTAATGGCTGCGTCAGGGTCAAATATGTTGGCTGTGCGCCCATTTACAATGCCCAAATAAGCCATGGTGGAAACGGACATATTGTACCATACTCCGTCCATAACGTCATCAAAGCTGTTGACGGAAGTCAGGTTGTTGTTCCGGACATCTGCTTTAAGCAGACGGAAGAAGATCGTTGCCACCTCAGCGCGGCTAATATTGGCGTTTGGCCGCACAGCACCGTCATCATATCCGATGACATAGGCAAAATGCTCGTTCCCATTCAACCAGTCCGGCACTGTGGCGACGCGCCAGCCGGCATACACGGTTTTGTCACTGGTCATCTTGATGCTGGTGATTCTCTCCGTCAGCTCCTCGTCAGCATACCAGCCAGTGAACTGATAGCCCTCTCGGGTGGGAACTTTATCAAGCTGTACCACGGTGTTTTTGTCGTATATCTCATCCTTATATTTTGTACCGCCGTTGGATTCATAGTGCAGGATGTACCAAGTGGTTCCGCCGCCGCTGGTGTTCTTCTTCCACGTGGCTGTGTAGATTGCATTTCCTGTCACAGTCGCCGCTACCGCAGGAGACCATCCCATGAACGTATATCCTGCGCGGGAAGGAGTACCCTGGAAAGCCGGAGTATCTGCGCCAGATAGAAGACCCTCATACTTCTGATTTGCGAAAACTTCCTCTCCCTCTACGCCATCCGTGTAGATTACAGTATATGTTTCCGGGGCATCTGTTCTGGACAGTGCTGGGCTTGCCACCTTGTTTACGGGCTTCTCGCTATCCCTGTCATTCAGCAAAGCGTCTCCCTTATTGGTTGCAAAGCTTCCAGCGGGATATTCTCCGCCCTCCGTCTGCTTCAGATCCAGTTGAATAGTCATGGTATAGGTCTTATACGGTACTGGCTCATCGAAGCTCCAGGTGATGATCCTGCCGTCCTGGTCCAGAAGCACAGTTCCGCCATCAACCGAAATGTTTTCCCGGGTCACTGCTTCAAAATCTTCCCCTATCTGGTCTGTCAGAGTAAAGCTGTTCAGCGCTGTGTAAATCGCACGGTTAATCGCATCGCTGAACTCTTCCGTATCCGAGGCCAGATAGACCTTGTCCTCAGAGCAGGCCATTTTGATATATTTTTTGTCATTTTCGGTGGGGACTTCTTTATACATGACACCGAAAATGTTTTTCCCATAGCCCACATTGGGATCTGGGTTTTTAATATAATTGGAATAATAATTTAGATAGTACTCAAAGTCAGAGTCGCCTCCATCCATTGCCTCGCCATCGGAGAGAAATACGACGGTCACATCCCGCTCGGCGGCAGCGGCAGCCCATACGTAATAAGAGGCGTACCAAAGCCCCGTATAATAGTAGGTGCTGCCCTTGCAGGGGATATTCCGAATGTTCCCGATGGCAGTATCCAAATCATTGGCTGTATAAAAGCCGGCAGAACTCGGAAGAGAATTAAAACTCTCGCCGGCGTTGGTGAGCATAGTGGACAGTTGTTCGCTTCCCTGGCTATAAAAATTAATGTCGTTACCAAACGCCACAACGGCCACCCGGCTGTCCAGCTGCTCAGAAGACAACAGCTTCTCTGTAATATCCGCAACCTTGGACTGCATCTCATACATCTTGGCGTACTGAGCCTTGGTTTCCTGCTCAACCGGGATCTCTAAATCGTCATCCTGAGATTCCAAGTCGTACCAATCCGCCATGGAGGTGCTGGTATCCAGTACGAACACAAAATCCATCTGTTCCTTGGGCGCATAGGCAAATCGCAGTTCTACCTCGGCCTTTGTCTTATCCGTATTTGTCCATTTGGCGGCCTTGGTCAACTGGGTCGTGTCGTATTCAACGCCGTTTTCCTCTCCGGATTTACTGTCCTCCCAGCCGTTGTCTGACGGGGCGAGCGGGGTGCTGTACCCATCCGAGTCGAGGGTGAATTTCCCGTCCATGATGTTGAGAACCCTCTGCCAGATGGTGTCGCCGCTGACCAATACATCGCTGTATGCGAGTTTGGCGGCCTCCGGAATATTGGCGTTATCCCAGTTGATGTTGGACGCCCCCTGGAAAGCATAGGCGTGCAGCCGCTCAAGTCTGTCCAGCGTGACGGAGGTCAGGTCTGTGTATCCATAATCCTCATACTTTCTTTCCGCGGCCATCGCAAAGGCGCCGATCTCGGTCACATTGGACAAGTCCAGTTCCTTAAGACCTGTCAATGCTCCTTGATCAGGTTTTGTGGAGATAGAAAAAGCCGCCCGTGCAACAGAACCGGTGAGCTTGGCAAAATCCAGAAAGTCTTGTGCCAAAGCCGTACAACCGCTGAAGCAGGCATATCCGACATGAGATATCGTAGTGTTTTCACCCAAAGAAATATTTTTAAGGCTTGAGTCGGATAAAAACACCAGATCTCCTAAGCTAACGCTCCCGGAAAATCCGGACAAATCGACCGTTTCAAGCGATAGTTGCCAGGAAAAGGTCTTTCCTGCATTGAGCCCACTATTGCCGATACGAAGTGTGCCTTCACCTGAGATTTTAACCTTTTGCAGCGCGTTCCCTTTGGACAAAAGCGCAAATGCCTGTGTTCCGATGTAAGTATCCGCCGCGCCGGCAGAAACTGTCACTGATGCCAGCGACTCGTTTCCGTAAAAGGCGAAGTCTCCAATGTCTCCGGACAGATTGGAAAGCTTGACTTCCGTAAAGGCAGCTCTTTTGAAAGCGCCTTCGCCGACAGCGGAAACATGGTCAAATGGAAATGATTTGAGCTTGTAACACTCGGAAAAGGCGTAATTTCCCACTTGGAAGTTCGTGTTTCCTGTGTATTCGACAGTTTCCAACTTTTCCCATAATTGAAACAGACCGTAGAAATTTTCCTGATCCGCGATCCCGGTAATGTCGCCTGAAATCTTAATAGTAGTTACGTCTTGCTTCCAGGTTGTATAACCTTTCTGTTGCTTGATTTCTTCGCCGATAACCCCGTTCCCTGTAATTGTCAGGGTGTTTGTGCCCTCGTCATAGGTGTAAGTCATCGTTGTTTCGGGCGCTGCTTCATCTTCCGAGCGGATGGATATAGGTGTATCTTCTGCAAACGCGCTGACAGGCAATAACGTCAGTATCAAGCATAGTGACATCAGGTATGCCAATAATCGCTTTTTCATGTTAAGTATCGGCCCTTTCTCTCTTGCTATTTTTGCCTTGGGGCAAAGTTTTCCTGCATTGGCCCCGCGGCCATGGAGCGGAATAACGCCTGAATAAGCCGCTTGCTGGTTGCCTCCGCTGTTCCTTGAGGCACGTCCTTGGAGAGGTATTGCAAAGCGTCATTCCATGCTTTTAAATTTGCGGAATTGTCTGATATGTCTTTTAGCGCCTGAACCAGCCCACCCCGCTGCCTTGCATCCAGACAATGCAGATCAGACAGACATATACATCCTGCTTTCATTGCGGGAGTGTCCAGCAGACCTGAATGATAAATCACCGTCTAATCACTCCTGCAAAAATGTGTACTTTTCTGCCATTGGAATTTTTCATGTTATAAACACCATTTGATGCTTGAAAATAAGCCAATTATGGTGTATGCTGTTAACTGTAAAAGTAATGAGCGGGATTGCAGAAAAGTACACATTTCTGCAATCCCGCCTTCTTTATAACAACCTGGCTTTTTCGTAAATCTCCGCCCTGTAGCGGAAAGTGGAGAGCGGCATCCTGCACTCCTTTGCCGCTGCGGTTCCCGTTATCTTCCCTGCGCGCCAGCGCTGGTAGGCTCCGTGGAAGTTCTCGGGCAGCGGCGCGGGTGGCCGCCCGAAACGCACCCCACGCGATTTCGCCGCTGCTATGCCCTCGGCCTGCCGCTGTCGTATGTTCAACCGCTCGTTCTCCGCAACGAAGCTCAACACCTGCAAAACGATGTCGCTGAGAAACGTTCCCATCAAATCCTTGCCGCGCCGCGTATCCAGCAGCGGCATATCCAGCACCACGATGTCTATGCCTTTCTGCTTTGTCAGCACGCGCCACTGCTCCAAAATCTCTGCATAGTTCCTCCCGAGACGGTCTATGCTCTTGATGCAGAGCAGGTCGTCTCTTTTCATTTTGCGCAGCAGCTTTTTGTACTGCGGCCTGTTAAAGTCCTTGCCCGACTGCTTGTCCATGTAGACGTTGCCGTCGGGCACTCCCGCCTCATGGAGCGCGATGCGCTGCCTGTCATCGTTCTGCTCCCGGCTGCTGACCCTTATGTATCCGTATGTGCTCAAAAAACCACCTCCCGTTTTACCTTGTCTGCATCATCCCTTCCGGTTTATTAATTATAGTTGTTTTCCAACTGCCTAAATATCTCTCAGCCTTTCCTGCCGCAGCACAGCTTTTCTTCAAAGTATTGCCTGCTCACCCGGCTCGACACGGTAATGTAACCTTTCTCACGCAGTTCGGCATTCAGCCGTTGCACACGCTGTTCACGCTGGAGGATTTATATGGGCTGCGCATAAGCGGCGATGCCGGAGACATGCTGTTTGGTGAGGAATAAAAAAGAAAGGCCAGGAGTACGTTTCAATATGGAACGTATCCCTGGTCTATTTATAAATATAAGCGCGAGCTGCGTGTCTTTAACCGCGTGAAACTTCGTACTCACAGCTAGTGAATCAGCCATTTGGCCGAAACATGTCCGAAATTTTCACCCGATTCCCCCGTTCAGCAGAACAAAAAATGCGTGCACCCAGTTTATAGCCGCCGGGTCACGCATACGCCACAAAATCAGGGGCAATCTTAACTTTTTCAATATGTCAGGCGCGTCTTTACTTTTCTTTAATGCGTATCCTTTTTTTAACCTGTTCGTTATGTCCATGAGTTGAAGCTTGCAGATTAGAGCCTGTTCACTCTTGCTCAAAGAGCCGCCGGGCGATCTTCCTTACGGAGGATCGCCCAAACAGAACAGCTTTCTTTTTGTCTCTTAGCCTTAGCGACGCAGACCCAATTCCGTCACAATCTTGCGGTAACGGTCAAAGTCTTGCTCCCGGATATAGCCGAGGAAACGGCGGCGCTGGCCAACCAACTGCAACAAACCACGGCGGGAATGGAAATCCTTGGGGTGGTTCTTCATATGCTCGGTCAAGTCTTTGATACGCTGGGTGAGCAAAGCCACCTGCACCTCCGGCGAACCGGTATCGCCCTCATGCTGCTGGAATTTTGCGATAATTTCAGCCTTTTTCGCGGTAGTTAACGGCATAACTACACCTCCTGAATTAAAATTTGCCGTCAGCCCAGACAAGGTTGGAGCCTCCATATCCGCGCTGCGGTAGACTGCGGCCAAAGCCGCTTGTGCTATTATATACTAAATTGGGGAACATTGCAAGAGCTGCCTGCAATTTTTATAAAATTTCCCACGCACGGCGGCAATCTGCGGCAATCTGCGCCTTTAGCTCATCCAGCGAAGCGAATTTCCGCTCCGGGCGGATTTTCTGGTAAAACATCAGGCGCATCATCTCGCCGTAGAAATCACCTTCCGCCGAGAGCAGGTGCGCCTCCACCGTGGCTGGCAGAGCGTCGCCTACAGTCGGCCGCCGGCCCACATTCACCACCGCCGGCCACTTTTTGCCGCGACACTCCGCATAAGCAGCATACACGCCGAAGCACGGCAGCAACATACCCTGCGACGGCTGCAAATTGGCAGTGGGGAAACCGAGCTTACGCCCCAGCTTTTCCCCCGGCGCCACCAGCCCCGTCAGCACATATTCTCTTCCCAGCAGACGGTTGGCCTCAGCCAGCTCACCCGCCAAGAGCAGTTGACGGATACGCGAGCTGCTTACCGCTGCACCGTCCATTTCCAGCGGCGGTACGATAAGCGTTTCAATACCATGCGACGACGCCAGATCGCGCAGGACTTCCGCTGTACCCGCACCGCCCCGGCCAAAACGGAAATTATATCCCACCACCAGCAGGTTGGCCTTGAGCGTTCCCGCCAAATACCGCGCCGTAAAATCAGCCGGGCTAAGCGCTGCCAGTTCCGGAGTAAACGGCTGCTCCAATAAATAGTCGATACCAGCCGCCTCGGCCAGCCGGGCTTTCTCCGCTCTATCCGTCAGTAAAGGAGGCACGTTATTGCCCAGCACTTCTGCTGGATGCGGCCAAAAAGTAAAAAGCAAAGACCGGCCATGGGCGCGCTTTGCGGCATTCACCGCACTTTCCAATAAGCGGCGGTGGCCAAGATGCACGCCGTCAAAATTGCCCAGCGTCACCGTCAGAAAGCAGCCCGATGGTCTATATTCAGCTATATCATGCAAAATCTTCATGATTATCCAACCACATTTATTATTATATAAGGTTATTTTGTTCCGGCCAGAACCTTGTCCATGTGCAGCAACAGCATTTCATTGCAGGCGCAGGACTGCGCTTCATAGCACGTCTCACCGATACCCAGCAGCCGCCCCTGATAATAGACGCGACAGGCAGCGGCTTCCGGCTCGGACAAGCCCAATACCACATCACGCCCGCAAAGGGCGCTATGATAATCGCGCTCGTCAGCCAAATCAATGCGCGGCAGATGGCTGATGCCCATATCAAGCGGCAGCAAAACGCTGTAATCACCATGCGCCAGCATAGCCTCCGCTTCGGCCAGAGGCAGTGCATTTTCTGCCGTAAATACGCCCACCGCCAGCCGTTCCAGCGCTGAAAGGTATGCGCCTACGCCCAATCTTGCACCGATATCATGAAACAAACTGCGGATATATGTGCCGGAGGAACAGTTCACCCGCAAAACGGCGCGCGGCAAAGCAAGCTGCTCCACCACCAGCGAGAATATCTGCACCCTGCGCGGCGGGCGTTCAATTTCTACCCCTGCCCGTGCCAGCTGATACAACTTTTTGCCGCCCATCTTCACCGCGCTGACCATCGGCGGCACCTGTTCGATCACCCCGCAAAATTCCGGCAATACGGCTAAAAAGTCATCCTCAGACACCGCCGTCAGTTTATCCGGATCAGATTCGGCTACAATATTACCCCAGCGGTCATATGTGTCAGTGGAAGCACCCAACATCAGCTCGCCCAGATACGTTTTGGGCAGAGCTGTGAAATATTCCGCCAGCCGTGTCGCCTTGCCCACACAAATTGGCAGCACTCCAGTGGCCTGCGGATCAAGCGTACCGGTATGACCAACTTTAGTGCCGCGCGGCAGGTGACGGCGCAGCACTGCCACCACATCATGCGATGTGTAACCGGCAGGCTTATAGATGTTCAAAAAACCGGACGGGGCAACAATTTGTTCCGTCATAGATTACCTTCCGTTTTCACTTCAGTTTCACTCACCAGCAACAACGCCGCCTCGATAACGCACGGCCAAACCTCGTCCAGACTGCCGGGTATGGTGCAGCCGCTAGCGGCATAATGACCGCCGCCGCCGAACTGTGCCGCCAGTTTACCCACATTATAGCCGTCGCGTCCGCGGAAAGAAACTTTTACGACATAATTACCGTCCGCGTCAACTCGCTCGTCTAAAAAAACGCCGACTTTCACTCCCTCCACCAGCATCATCTGCCCGGCAATGCCCTCGGTATCGCTATCCGCCGCGCCCCAAAGCTTTTTGATTTTCGTGTCAATCATCGACCAAACCAGCTTTTTATCCTCGGACTGGCAGATATTCGCCATCGCATGGCCCATAAGCTTAACATTCATCAGCCGGCGCGACTCAAACAACTGAATACGCATTTCCTCCAGGTTAATGCCCTGCGCTTTTAGTTTAGCCGCAATCTCAAACGTATGTGTACGGGTGTTGGTAAAACGAAAGCCGCCGGTATCGGTGCAAAGCGCAGTATAAAGACAGCGCGCGATGTCCAGTTCCATCGGCACTTCAAGCGCCTGTAACAGCCAGTAGATCAACTCAGCGGTGGCGGCAAGTTTTCCATCAATGATAGACACGGCAGGTATATCGTCTCGCAGTGCATGATGGTCAAGGATCAAAAGCGGCGTCTGCGGCAGATATTTCTCCACCCAGCCATCGCCCGTGCGGTGCAGTGCGGCGCAGTCCACCAGAATCACCAGCTGCGGTGTAAAATCCACCGCAGCCGGCTTCAGTATCGCATCCACCCCAGGCAAAAACTGCAAATAGCCCGGCACATCGTCCTGAAAAACCACCCGCGGCCTTTTACCAAGCCGCTGCAAACCCAAGGAAAGACCCAGCGTGCTGCCTAGTGTGTCGCCGTCTGGCGAGACGTGTCCGGCAATTAATATATCCCCGGCGCTCTTGATCATCTGACATGCTGGGGCGAAATCATAATCAGAAAAGCTGCACATATTATTCCTCCGTCGGCTTCTGCGCCTCAACATTACCAACACGCTCACGCTCATAAGCATCCAGCATTTCCGTAATTCTGAAGCCGGCTTCAATACTGTGGTCATCCACAAAAACCAATTCCGGCACGGTGCGGGTATTCAGGCGTTTGGCCAACTCCGAGCGGATATAGCCCGCCGCTTTTTTCAACGCCGTTATTGTCTCGTCCTGTCCGTCCTGCGAAAGGTGGCTGACGAATACCTTGGCACGTTCCAACTCGTTATCCACCTGAACCGCAAGCACGGAAACAAGCGATAGACGCGGATCTTTCATTTGGCGGATAATGCCGGAAATCTCCCGCAGAAGTTCCTCGGACAGCCGCCGGTTTCTGTATCGAGCCATATTTTTCTCCTTACTATAAGTCCTCGCGTACGGTTTCCTCCATCACAAAAGCTTCAATGATATCGCCCTCTTTGATATCGTTATAATTCTCGATGCCGATACCACATTCAAAGCCCTGTACAACTTCTTTCGCATCGTCCTTAAAGCGCTTCAGCGAGGCCAGCTTACCCTGGAAAATGATCACGCCGTCGCGAATAATGCGCACCTCGGAATTACGGGTGATCTTACCCTCCATCACATAACCGCCGGCCACCAGGCCAATTTTGGGAACGCGGAAAGTGTTTCTGACCTCCACCTGACCGAGCCAGGTTTCCTTAAATTCAGGCGCCAGCAAACCAACCATGGCTTTTTTGACGTCCTCGATCGCGTCGTAGATCACGCTGTAAAGCCGCATATCCACCAGCGCCGCTTCGGCAGCCTTTCTGGTCTGCGCGTCCGGCCGCACATTAAAGCCAATGATAATAGCATTGCTTGCATCGGCCAGCATAACGTCGGATTCATTTATCGCACCCACGCCTACATGAATAATGCTTACTTTAACCTCGTCGGTGCTGAGTTTCTCCAATGACTGACTGATAGCCTCCACCGAACCGCGCACGTCCGCTTTGATAATAACATTCAGTTCCTTGACCTCGCCATCGGAAATCTTGGCGAACAAATCGTCCAGCGACACACGTGAAGACTTGCGCATTTCCTCCTCGCGCTTTTTGATAGCCTGAATCTGGGCGGCATAGCGCGCGTCTTTTTCATCCTTAATGGCAATAAACGTCTCGCCCGCTTCCGGCACTTCAGAGAAGCCCAAAATCTCCACCGGCATAGAGGGGCCGGCAGCTCGAATCGTCTTGCCGCTGTCATCGTTCATAGCGCGCACCTTGCCGAACACACTGCCCGCTACAATGGTCTCGCCCACTTTCAGAGTGCCTTTCTGCACCAGCAATGTGGCCAAGGGGCCGCGGTTGCGGTCGAGCTTTGCTTCGATAACAGTGCCGCGCGCCTGCCGCTTCGGGTTGGCTTTAAGTTCCGCCACCTCGGCCACCAGCAAAATCATCTCCAGCAGGGTCTCAATACCCTCTCCCTTTTTAGCGGAAACCGGCACCATAATGGTATCTCCGCCCCAATCTTCGGGTATCAGCTCATATTCAGTCAATTCCTGCTTGACTTTCTCCACGTTCGCACCCGGTTTATCAATCTTGTTGATCGCCACAATAATAGGAACATTCGCCGCCTTGGAGTGATTTATAGCCTCAACCGTCTGCGGCATAATGCCATCGTCGGCGGCAACCACCAGAATGGAAATATCCGTTACCTGGGCGCCGCGGGCGCGCATGGCAGTAAACGCCTCATGGCCGGGGGTATCCAGAAATGTGATCTTTTTGCCATTAATTTCCACCTGATAAGCGCCAATATGCTGCGTAATGCCGCCAGCCTCGGTGGAGGTAACGCGAGTGTTGCGGATAGCGTCCAACAGTGACGTTTTGCCATGATCAACGTGCCCCATAACGGTAACTACCGGCGGGCGTTCTTTCAAATCGCGCGGATTGTCCTCTTCTTCGCCGAGAATTTCCACAATTTTCTCCTGACGCACTTCAACTTCCACACCGAATTCATCCGCCACCAGCACGGCGGTGTCGGCGTCCAGGCTTTGGTTGATAGTTGCCATAATGCCCATTTCAAACAGTTTCTTAATCAGTTCGCTGGCTGTTTTGTGCATACTCTTGGCCAATTCAGAAAGAATGATCGTCTCGCCGATGACCACTTTCTTTGGCGTGGCCGGAGCAATCTCCACTTTCTGGCGCTTCTGCTCCTTATACTTATTACGCGGGCGGTTTTTATTGTTACGCTCCATACGTCCAAAGTTATCGCCGCCAAATTTCTGGTCGCGACGATCGTTCTTCTTTTTGTCGGGGCGGCGGCTGTCCGGCTTAGAAGGCGTGGCCGGCGGCGTATAAATTACCTCGGCGCCAGTCTGGCGGTTCTGGTACCCGCCGCGCGTCCGGTTATCCTGCGGACGGTTCTGTCCGCCCCGGTTATCACGCTTTCCGTTATCGTTCCGGTTATCATTCCGGTTATCGTTCCGGCGGTTATTATCACTGTTGCGATTCGCACTTCCTGCACGGTTATCGCGTTTATCCGGTTTTTTAGCCGGGCGCTCAGTTTGCTTGGTGGAACGCTCGGATTGGGTACGAGCGGCCGGTACTTCAGCAGCAGCCGGTTTTTGCTCCGGTGCAGGCGCCGGCTGAGGTTCAGGCTTTACCTCCGGCGCAGGCTGCACCTCCGCAACGGGTTTGACGGACGGCGCAGGCGCAGCCTCAGCCTCCGCCTCAGGCTGCGGAACGACAGGCTGCACTTCTTCCTGTGCTTCCGCTGCCTGTTTGGCAGCCTCCTGCTGGGCGCGTTCCGCCTCCACCACCTCTTTTTTGATACGCTTTACCACCGGGTGGAAACCGGGCACCTGGCTCTCCTGCTGGGCGCGTTCCGCCGCCTGTGCCTCCCTGGTAATGCGTTTAACGGCGGGCTTTGCATCCTCCGCCTTGCCGAAATTGCGGCGGACGGCGGTCTCAGCCGGCTCGTCCAGTGCGCTCATGTGGTTTTTGACGGCAAACCCCTGCTGTTGCAGGTATTTTACCACCCTTTTGCTTTCCACGTTCAGCTCTTTCGCCAACTCATAAACTTTCATTTTTCCCAATCAAAACAACTCCTTTAACCAGAACCGGGGCAGCGCCCCGCCAACATATTATATAATATATTATTTTTAGCTATTTTTATTTGCCGGAAGTATCCGCTCGGCCAGCCCGGCCTTTTGCAGGGCGGTAAGCTTTGCTTCAAGCCCACCGGCAAAATTGACGTCGCACAATGACCAAACGCCGCAGGGGCGTCTGCCAGTCGCCTGCCCCAGTCGTTCCTTGCTGCCAAAACGCCAAACAGCAACGTTCTTCTTTACCGCCGGCTTGCAACAAAATTTGTTCAGGCGTTTCAGCGAGTTCTCACTCAAGTCCGCCGCCAACAGCACCAGCTTGGCTTCGCCCCGCGTACACGTCGCAATAACCGCATCGCTGCCGGCAGTCAACTTGCCAGCCCGCTGCGCCAGCCCTAGCAGCGTGTAGACGCCCTGCGCAGCCTTAAACGCCGCCAGTTCCGCCTCACTCGGCGTATTTTTGCAGCAATTCATTTTTTACGTCCTCGCTTATCGGTTGTTTCAGCGCCCGCTCCAGTGCGCGGCTTTTCAGAACCCGCTTCAGGCACTCCGGCTCTTTGCACAGATATGCGCCCCGCCCCGGCATACGCCCGGTATCGTCCAGTTTGATCTCGCCATCCGGCGTGCGGACGACGCGGGTCAGCTCGCGCTTATCTTTCATCTGACGGCAGGCCAGGCAGGTGCGCTGCGGTTTTGCCCTTTCAGCCATAGCTTCACCTCAAAATCTTCCATATATACCAGTTTACTCCACACCGTCAGAAGTGAATATGTCTTCCTCCTGCGCAGCGGACATGGCCAGCATCTGTGATTCGCTCTTAATGTCAATCTTGCAGGCCGTCAGCCGCACTGCCAGCCGGGCATTCTGCCCCCGGCGGCCAATAGCAAGAGAAAGCTGATTATCCGCAACCAGCACGCTGGCAAAGCGGCTTTCCTCGTCAACCGTCACTTTCAGAGCCTTGGCCGGGCTGATAGCGTTGCTGATGAACTTCGCCAGATCCTCCGACCATTCAACGATCTCCAGTTTCTCACCGGAAAGCTCCTCCACAATATTCTGCACACGCATACCCCGCGCACCCACGCAGGCTCCCACCGGGTCAACATCGCCGTCATGACTAAAAACGGCCACTTTAGCGCGACTGCCAGGGTCACGCACCACCGCTTTAATCTCCACCACACCGTCGCTTATCTCCGGCACCTCCTGCTCCAGCAGCCGGCTCAGGAAACCGGAGCGAGTACGGCTGATAACAATGCGCGTGCCGCGGGTACCGCGCTGCACCGTCTCAACATAAACGCGCAAGGAATCTCCCACCACATAGCGCTCGCCGGGGATCTGCTCCGCTGCTGCCAGCACGGCCTCAGTCTTGCCAATGTCAACGATAACATTTCGTCCCTCAATACGCACGATGGTGCCGCGCACAATCTCGCCCTCAGCCTTGGCGTAGGCGTCGTAGATAACGTTGCGCTCCGCCTCGCGGATACGCTGTACGATGACCTGCTTTGCCGTCTGCGCGGCAATGCGTCCGAATGAGCGCGGCGTCACTTCCGATTCAAACATATCGCCCACTTCAAATTCCGGATCGTACTGTCTGGCTTCCTCCAGCGACATTTCAACCTTGTCGTTTTCGACTTCCTCCACCACTTCTTTGCGGTAATACACGTGAATATCGCCGGTGTCGCGATTAATCTCCACCCGCACATTCTGCGAGGAACCGTAATTCTTTTTATACGCGGAGATCAGCGCGTCCTCCAGCGCTTCGATCAAAATATCCATTTTGATACCTTTAGTCGTCTCAAGTTCCTCAAGTGCGTCCAGAAACTCTTTGTTGACGTATTCAGCCATTTCTTCACCTCATAACAAAATCTAATCTCAAATACCGCCTAGAATCGGAATACCAGGTGCGCTCCAGCAATCTCGGCCGGATCAAATGTCAGGCGCTCGCCAGTCTTTTCATCAGACAGCAGTACGCCCTCCGTGGCGGAATAGCCCAAAAGCTCGCCGCAGAACTCTTTTTGGCCATTACGCGCGGCAAACAGCTTCACCGCCGCAAGACTGCCGGCAAAACGCTGAAAATCCGCCGGTTTCAACAGCGGACGCTCCAAGCCAGGCGAACTTACCTCAAGATTATAGGCAGGTTCGATGAAATCCAGCGCGTCCAGCGCATCGGAAACCGCATTGCTGACCGCAACGCAAAGCTCATGCCCCACGCCGCCCTCACAGTCTATATACAGCGCCAGCCGCCAGCTTTTACCTGCTTTCTGCCATTCCACAGCCACCAGCTCCACAGCATTAGCCTGACAGATAGGCTCGGCCAGCGCAAAAACCCGGCGTTCGATTTCGTTTGCCATATGTCACCTCGTGTTCCGTCTTTTTATACCAATTTTTATCTGCCGCCGCCCCACATAAAAAAATAGCATACCTTACGGTATACTACAGAAGCGGCGAGTTACTATCACCAATATAGCAGGCCGAGAGCAATTTGTCAAGCCCCCGGCCAAAATTCGCCAGTTTTGTTTAAAGCTGTCCATCGTCTATTTCGTCCAAAATTCGCTTGCGGTCACGGTAAACCGGGATAGCGCTCCGAATATGCTGAAGAGTGGTATAATCAAACTCGGCCAGCAGCACGCCGGGAGATTTTGCCTCCATACCGCCGGCCAGCACCTGCCCCAACGCATCCACCGCCATTGAACAGCCGGGATACTTGCCGCTTTTGTCATGCCCGGTGCGGTTGCAGGCCAGCAGAAACAGCTGGTTTTCCGTAGCCCGCGCCCGGGATAGCAAATACCAGTGGTCGGCGCGCACCGTCGGCCACTGCGCCGGTACCACAATTGTATCCGCGCCCCGCAGCGCCAGATTCTGAATGGTGGCCTGAAAACGCAGGTCATAGCACACCGCCAGACCGAAGCGCCCCCAAGGAGTATCCACCAAGCCCCAGTCATCACCTGCAGTAAAGTATTTATCCTCCTCCAGGCCGTTCGGGAAGAGATGAAGTTTACGATATTTATAGATCAGCTCACCGCGGTCATTGAACACTGGGGCAGTATTATAAAATTTACCGCCCTTATGCTCGGCAAAAGTACCGCCGAAAATGTATATACCATATTCCCGCGCCAGCTTGGACAGCAGGCGGCAGGAGGAACCGCGCCCGTTCTGCGCAAGCTCCGCAAGGTGAGCCAAATCATAGCCCACATTCCAAAGCTCCGGCAACACGACCAGCTCCGCGCCCATTTCGGCACTTTTGCTGATCAGCTGCGCCGCCACATTCTCATTATGCGACACCTCGCCGGGGCGAATATCAAATTGCAGCAGCGCCGCCTTAAGTTTATCACGCCGGGCGGCGTTTACAGTTTCCGTCATCATCCGCACCTCTCTTATCGCAAAAGCTCCGGTACCTCGGCCAGCGTCCGCGCCACCGCATAATCTCCGGAGACTTCCTCGTCTTCAAACTGCCAGCCCTCGGCCGCTGTCAGCAATATCGCCCGCGCCCCCACAGCCAGCGCCTGGGCAACCTCACTTTTCAGACTGTTGCCAATGACCGCCGTGTCCTGTGGAGCAAGGCCGTGCAGCCGCATAATACTATTATAGACTTCCTCTGTCTTTTTATTAACTACAATTATCTCGTCAAAATATTGACCAAGATTATGCTGGCGCACCTTGAAATTCTGCACCTCATAATCGCCCTGCGTCAACAGAACCAAAATATGCCCCGCCGCGTTCAGAACATCCAGTAACGGTTTCGCGCCGGGCAGCAGCTGATAGTCTGCTTCACGGAACGAGCTGCCCAAATCCGCCAGAGCTGCCGCTTCGTACTCATCATACGGTACAAAATACTTTTCACAGTAGAACTGATACGTTCGTTGCATGGCCGCAGGAAACGCCCACGGCACATACGCGTCCTCACTCTCCACAATTTCACGGTCAATCGAATCCAGCGTATAGTACACGTTTTCGTCGTCAAAGCCAAGGCAGGCCATACGCTCCAAAAACTGCCTGGTCAGCTGCATAAACACCCGATGAGTATATATCAAAGTGTCGTCCAAATCAAATATCAGCAGCATTATTTCTTCTCCAGCCCCCTAAGGCGCAGGTCACGGTCACAGGGCAGGAAGCACGGTTCGCACAGAGCCAGCAGACGAGAGAGAGAACGTACCCCCAGCGCGTCTTTTAGCGAAACCTCGTCCAGGTTACTGGTGGCGATAGTTGTCAGCCCCTCGTTGACGCGAAAATTTAAAATGGCAAACAATACGCCACGCGTCCAATCGGACATATTGTGTGTGCCGAGGTCATCCAGCACCAGCACCTCCGCCCGCTTGGCGCGCCGCAGCAGCTCCTGTCCGGCGGTCTCGTCGCCGCCGAAACTGCTCTTCAGTTCGTCCAGCAGATCAGGCACAACGATGAAGAGCACATTCCGCCCCTTTTGCACCAGACGGTTGGCCGCTGCCGCAGCTAAATGTGTTTTACCGCTGCCCACCTGACCCAGCAGCAGCAGTCCGCGCGGCTGTTCGCCCTGGCAGACCGCCCGGCAAAGCTCCTCGGTTTTCGCCTTGGCTGCCCTAGCCAGCTCATAATACGTCTGGCCGCGCCCCACCGGCGCCTGTATCCCCGACGCATAGCAGGTCAAATCAAAATTGTCAAAGCTCATGCGGCGCAGCATGGGCTGTAAACCCGCCCGTTTCTGCGCATTCAGCAGCCGCCGTTCAGCATAACAGACACAACGCCTGGCCGTGCCGTCCGCCTGCAAAATAAAGCCGCTGCCGCCGCAAAAGGAGCAATCACCCTGCGAGTAGATCTTTTGTTCCCCTGCCGCCGCATCAATGCTGCCTGCCGTTATGATGTCGCCAATTGATTCCATTGATCCGGATTCCCCCTTCCGTCAAAAATAATACAGCACTCTCAGAAATATTTGCCGTAATCCGTTTCGCTGTCAAAACTGGGTTCCGCTGCCTTTTTGCCACGGCGCGCTTTGAGCTTAGTTGCCTTTTCCGGCACATCGTCCGCCAACTGCTCTGGCGTAACAATGCCTTCGCTCCGCCAGCGCAGCAATATCTTGTCAATATAAGCCAGGCTAAGCGCCCCATGCAGCACGGCGCGCCGTGCCGCCTCGCGCAGCATGGCTGGCTGCCAGCCGTCGGTTATCAGCCACGCGTTCAGCTTTTGCAGCTCCAGCGGCGAAAGCGGCCGGGCAAACTCCGCCTCAAACATGGCGTATACCTCTTTGATGGCCTCAGTCTGAAATGCCTGAGCCTGTTCAGCCGCTTTTTGGCGCGGCTGCCCCGTGGGAACACTGTTTTTGAACACCCAAAGCTCCAGCAAACGATCATAAGCTCCGCTGAGCGAATAGCTGCCGGAGACATCATCCGTCGAGAGCATTCCCTTGGCCGCCAACGCCGTCAGCCCGGCGGAAAGTTCCTCATCTGCACCGCCAAAGCACATACGAAGCCGTGATTCGGAGATAATATCATCCCCTGGCTCGGTACATCCAAACAGCCGCGCAAGCAACAGTGTTTCCTCAGCGGAAAGCCCAAGCTCCGCATAATTGGCCAGCAGAAAATCAGGCACCTGGGTGCGGTTGCTGTAAATACTGCGAATAAACGCGATCTCCATATTTTTCGTCAAATGCTTCATCATACTAACCTCATCCTATTTGCGCCAGAAACCACGCGTAAACAATACCAGCACCGTCATAAGCTCCAAGCGTCCGATCATCATGTAAAAAGCCAGAAATATCTTGGAAAAGTCAGTCAAACCAATGTAATTACAGGTAGGACCATACGTCTCAAAAGCCGGCCCGACGTTGCCGAGCGACGCCATTGTCACCGAGAATGATTCAAACGGCGACAGCCCCTGCCAACCGAGCACCAGCGCGCCCAGCAGCAGCAAAAACATATACATTACGATGAACACCATTACCTGATTGAGCGTATTAGACGAAAGCGCTTTTTTATCCAGCTTCACCGCCGTTACCAATTTTGGCTGCAAAGCCTTGTCACAGGCCGCCGCGCAGCTTTTAACGCCAACGATGATACGGCTGACTTTCATCGAGCCGGAGGTGCTGCCAGCACAGCCGCCGATAAAGAACAGGCAGAACAGCAACACCCGGCAGAACGGCGGCCAAAGCTCATAATCCGCTGAATAAAAGCCAGTGGTGGTCATGATTGTCACCACTTGGAACATGGCCTGCCGGATAATGTATTCCAGCGATTTATCCGGATAAATGCCATTATGGATCAGCGACGCCACTACTGCAAGCGTCGCACCAACTATTATAAGGATATAAATGCGGAATTCCTCACTGCGCAGAAAATAGTTGCGTCTTTTGACCAGCGAAAGATAATAGTAGGCAAAATTAGCGCCCGCCATGATCATAAAGACAATGATCACCCATTGCGCCGCCGGATTGTTGTCATAGAAAGACATACTGGTGTTATGACTGGAAAAGCCGCCGGTAGAAACCGAACCGAAAGTATGGCACAACGCGTCCATAAAGTTCATACCCGCCAGCATCAGAAGCAGCAGGCAGCTTATCGACATCGCCAGATAAACAAAGCAAAGGATTTTTGCCGTATCACCCGTTTTGGAGACCATCTTGTCAATGAGCGAGTTGCCGGGAGCCTCCGCCTTATACATCTTACTGCCGGAGCTGCCGGAAACCACCGCCAACAGAAGCACCACAATGCCTATACCTCCCAGCCAGTGCGTCAGACCGCGCCAGATGAGGATTCCCCGCGGCAGCGCCTCCAGATCAGGCAGTATCGAAGCGCCGGTGGTGGTAAAGCCGGACATACTTTCCATCCAAGCGTCCACTGGGGGGCAGGAATTGCTTAATATATAAGGAATAGCTCCAAGCGTTGCCGCCAGCAGCCAGCCAAAGGTGGCAATGGCAAAGCCCTCGCGGTAGCGCAAAGTCAGTTTGCGTTTTTTGCGGCAACCGATCATCAGCCCGCCGCCCACAACCAGCATAATAAGCTGAGAGTAAAATAAAGCCCAAAAATCGCTTTCGCCGTAAATCACCGCGTATATTTCCGGCAGAATTATTGCAACGGCCAGCACCAGCGATATTTTGCCAAGATTATACAGAACTACGCCAAATCGCATCACTTACGCCTCCGTCAATCAGCGCCGTGGACGGCTAGATACTTCACCACGTCCTGCGCGCTGGTCTCCGCCGCAAACGTAAACACACGATCGCCCGGCAGAAAAGCGTCGTCGCCGCGGGGAATAATGATATCGTCACCCCGAAGTATCAGTTCCACAATAGACTGACCCGGGAAATGCAGATGCTTCAACGCCTTGCCAACGTGTTTGCAGTCCTCCGTTATCTTAAACTCGTTCATCTGAGCCATATCGTTTTGCAGCAGCTTTAGGTTCAGCACCGAACCGCGGTTTATATAACGAAGTATCGTCGATACCATCAGGCTGCGGGGGCTGACAGCCTTATCAATGCCGAAATTTTCGATCATATTAACATAATCGGAACGACGGATTTGTGCGATGACCTTTTGGGCGCCGATATGCTTGGCGATAATGGAGATCATCACGTTGGTCTCGTCCTCGTCGTTCACGGCCAACACCGCGTCCATCTCAGCGATGTTTTCGTCCAGCATCAGGTTCATGTCCTTGCCGCTGCCGTTGATGATTATGGTACGCTTTAATTCCTCGTTCAGCGCAAGACAGATGTTTGCGTCCTCCTCAAAAAGCTTAACGTTGATCTTGCGGCGTCGCACCTCGAAAAATTTAGCCACATACCGCCCCAAAAGTTGTCCGCCAAAAATGGCGATATTATTGACAGCGCGTTTCCGCACACCGAGGAAAATTTCCAGATCAAGCATATCTTTGGTTGCCGCCAGCATAAATATTTCGTCTTTGGGCTGAATAAGCGAAAAACCGTTGGGAACAATCAGATCCTCGCCCCGGATGATGCCCACGATAACGCACGGTTTGGGGAAATTGATATCTTTCAGCGATTTTCCCGCAATGGACGAATCTTCTTTAATCTTAAGCCCCAGCATCACCACCCGGCCATCGGCATAATACTCAACCTCGTGCGCCTCCGGGTGCAGCACCAGTTTGCCAATCTCCTGCGCAGCTAAAAGCTCGGGGTTCACAATCAGGTCTATACCAAGCTGTTCACGGCGGGAAGATGCAGCCAATTCGCCGTATTCCGGACGGCGTACCCGCGCAATGGCGCTTTTCACGCCATAGGATTTGGCCACGAAGCAGGTCATCATATTAAGCTCGTCCAGTTCGGTGACAGCCACCAGCAGGTCGCTATCAGCAATGCCTGCCTGCTCCAACACCGACATCGAAGCGCCGTTGCCCTCTAAAACCTGCACATCAAGATACTCCTGCACCTGAATCAGGCGGTCAGGCCGCGTATCCACCACCGTGACGTCGATATCCTTGCTGGAAAGCGTAGACGCGATACTGAAGCCCACCTTGCCAGCGCCAACGATAATCACCTTCACCGGGGTTCCCCTCCTTAAACCAGCCGTTTGCCGATGGCTTTGCATAGCAGTACATTATATTCTAGCACATTAAATATAAAAAAGCAAAATTTTTCCGCAAAACCAGCCAACATAAAAAGGGCGGCCTGCCTGCCGCCCCCTCTGAACCTGTCAATAATCTTTATTGCAGTCCACCACGATTAGCCAGCCAATCGACCATGTCCTGCCGCCTCATATTGGCCAAGTCTTTCTCTGAAAGCTGCGGCGCCCTGCGGCGCACCAGCTCCTTAAGCTCGCCGTCGGTACATTCCAGCAGTGTGGCGGCGTTGGAAAGGCGCACCCTGCGCTTCACCTCCGGCAATGCTTCTTCAGGCTCAATCATATGCTCAACCTCCATATTCTGCACGCAAAACGCACCCGTCAACAGCCATTTTCTCAGCTGAGGAGCAGGCTCGGTCAAAATTTGCGCAAACGCCCATTCCTCCACACGTTTAGCCGCAGCAACGCCTGCCTTAAGCGCCCTGTCAAGCTCCGCCGCCTCGCCGACAAAGCAGGCGGCCGCCCGGCCACCGCCCAAATTCTCTAACCACAGCAGTTTCAGCGCACCCGCCTTAAGCGCCGCATCGCACCCGCTCAAAAGTGCCGCAAGCCCCAGCGATTCCAAAACGCCGAAAGCTGCCAGCCGCTCGTCCGTCAGGCGCTGAAACTCCGTCGCAAACTCGGATTTTTCGCCCTGCTTATGCTGCCGAAAGCCTTGAAGCGCCGCCTCCGCCCGCTGTAACTGCCGCTTATCGGTACAATTTATACCGCCCGTTTCCGTCAATGCTATCACACCCTTTTTTATTGCTATTCTGCCCGAAATTCGGCGGCAATATGCGATCAAACCTGTTATAAAAACCACCGCTTCAGTGCATAATACAAACGGCGGAACACCGCCGGAAAATTTTTGGAGGTGGCAGAAATGGGCAAAAATCCTTCTATTCAATGCAAGATTAAGGAATGTAAGCACCATTGCGGCAGCGAAGATTATTGCTCGCTGAACTGCATCTTGGTGGGCACGCATGAAGCGCACCCCACCGTGGTGGAATGTACCGACTGCGAATCTTTCGAGTATCGCAGCTAAGCCGGACTGACAAAATGAATGTGGGCGGTCTGTCTTTTTTGGGAGGACAGACCGCCTGTGTTTTACCGCCGCAAAATAAAGCGTTGAGTATCGCCGGAATTTGTGTTATCATAATATAAAAAATTTGCGGAGGCAGACAAAATGACAAAACATAATCAAGAAATTGTCACCCGGTTCGCCCCATCGCCTACCGGATTCATGCATATCGGAAATCTGCGGACAGCGCTCTATTCATGGCTGCTGGCCAAGTCGCAGAGAGGGCGCTTTATCCTGCGTATTGAGGACACCGACCAGGAACGTTTTGTTCCCGGCGCGGTGGAGGTCATTATGGACACGCTGAAAATTACCGGCCTTACTTACGACGAGGGCCCCGGCGTAGGCGGTGAGCACGGCCCCTACATCCAGAGTGAGCGCAAGAATATTTATCGGAAATACGCCGAACAGCTGGTGGCATCAGGGCACGCCTATTATTGCTTCTGTACGCCGGAGCGTTTACAGTCTCTGCACGATGCAAACGGTATTGGCGGCTATGACCGGCACTGCCGGAACATGAGCGCCGGTGAGGCGGCACAGCGGCTGGCGGCAGGCGAACCCTACGTTATCCGGCAGAAAATCCCGCTTGAGGGCGAAACCTCCTATTATGACGAGGTTTTCGGCAAGATAACTCTCGCCAACAGCGATATGCAAGATCAGATATTGCTGAAAGCGGACGGCTTCCCCACCTATAACTTTGCCCATGTGGTGGACGACCATCTGATGGGAGTAACGCATGTTGTACGCGGTAGCGAGTATTTGACCTCCACGCCTAAATACGCGTTGCTTTATGACGCCTTCGGCTGGGAACGCCCGTATTATGTACATCTGCCCCTCTTAATGGGACGCGGTGAGGACGGTAAGGTGTCGAAGCTCTCCAAGCGGCACGGTGCGGTGAGCTTTCAGGATCTGCTGGCGGCAGGCTATCTGCCGCAGGCCGTGCTGAATTATATCGCTCTGTTGGGCTGGTGCCCCAAGGATAATAATCAGGAGATTTTCACCCTGGAAGAATTACAGCAGAGCTTCTCGGTGGACGCGATTAGCAAATCACCCTCCATTTTCGACTATGACAAGCTGAACTGGTTTAACTCCGAATACATCAAGGCGCTTCCCCCTGCGGAATTTGCCGAGCGCGCGCTGCCGCAGCTAAAAGAAATCTGCCCGGATTATGTGGCTCTGGATAAGTTGGCGGCGCTGTTGCACACCCGCGTTAACACTTTCGCGGAAATATCTGGCATGGTGGATTTTATCGCAGCGAAACTGCCGTTTGACGCGGCCCTTTACACAAATAAAAAGAACAAAACCACGCCGGAGCTTTGCGCCAAAGTTCTGTCTGATGTGCGCCCCCTGCTGGCGGCAGCCGAGTGGCAGAACGATAAGCTGTTTGCCCTCCTGAAAGATTACGCCGCCGCGTCCGGAGTTAAGGCCGGGGCAGTGATGTGGGCTGTGCGGGTAGCGGTGGCGCGTAAAGGCGTCACCCCCGGCGGCGCGACCGAACTCCTGGAAGTTCTGGGTCGAGAGGAATCCCTTGCCCGTATCGACCAGGCGTTGCAGGAGCTGGCTGAATAAAAAATATTATTTGAATTTTGCTATCAAAATGTCTTGAACTGTGAAATCCCTTGCAAATACTGACTTTTTCGCAGATTAAGGCACTCAAAACAGCATTGATTTTTGCTGCTTTGCTGCTCAAATGGTGCCCAGATTTCCTATGACGATATAAAACGATACAGGCAGATATAAGGAAAACCATATTATGCGAGGACGAAAACACTCGTTGCTTTCGTTCTCTTGGCTGCCATATAAGCAGGAACAGACACACTTGCGGTCGGCGGGTGAAGCCCGTTCATTTTAACCGTTGACGAGGATGGCTGGCTCTGCTATTTCGTACAGAGCGTGATTAGGATAGAAAAATTCATATATGGGTGCTATTATATAAACATACAAAGGGACAAATTTGAAGTTGGAGGCAAGATGATGGGAATTGATATTGAACAGACACGCCAATATTATGAGGATATCAAAATAGAGGACTTGTGCAGTTGTGATTATTGTAAGAACTATTACTTACAGGTAAAAGAAGCTTATCCTCTCGTTGCTGATTATTTGAATGAACTGGGCGTTGACATAGAAAAACCATTTGAAACGTCTCCTTTAGAACCTGATGTAGATGGAATGATGGAATATTGTCTTTGTCAATATATTGTGTTAGGGAATGTATCCGATGAATTGGTAAAGAAAATCGGTAGTGTAGAGTTAAGGGTTGGAACATCGTATCCAAACACCAACATACAGGGAGAACATTTTGTAATCGACATTTATCCAATTAAGCTAAAATGGATTTTAAGCTAAAATGGATTATATAAAAGAACATCAAACTTATAGTTTGATGTGGGGTGGGATATTCCCAACAAGCAAAAATCACTCGTTTCTGTCGCTGACAGAAACGAGTGATTTTTACGGAAAGGGTACTACTTTCCTATGTTTGCTACGGAACTTTTCATAAAGAAATGGAAGAGAAAGGATACTCTAAACGAGTAGTATTCTCTTTGAAATGTTACACAGTCAAAGTGTGTTTTTTGAGGAAAAAGGAATAATCACCTGACTCTGACATTTTTAGTGCCTGTAATGCCTTTCTTGCAAGGCTTATGGAGCCTCTAATGCGTAACATAAAGGCGTAAAACAGGGTTGTCCTAAATTGCCTTTGTGGTGTGATAACACCTTCTTATGCTTCTGTGTATTGCCTTATTTGTGGTGCTAAAATGGTGCTCAACTCTACAAAACCAACTTATACGGCGATACGAGAAGATACAAGCAAGAACGTGAAAACCATTGAAAATATAGGTTTTTTCCTCACTTTTATAAACACTTGTAATAAGTTATAAGACGATTTTCGTCTATAAAATCAATAAAAAATATTATTTAAAATGCACAAAAAAGCTTCAGCCTAAACGGCTGAAGCTTTTTATTTATTTGCGCAAGGCCACCGGTTCGTCCAGAATTTCTTTCCAGACAAATGCCTGCTGCATGGGGTTAAGCCCCAGCTCACGGCAGACCATATCAACCGTTTTGACAGGCGCTGCGTCGTCCACCGCCTTAGGAGCGGTGGCGCTAACACGTTCTGTAAACACAGAGCCAGGCTCAATCTCCCCAGTACAGTAGTCGCACTCATCCACCAACTTTGGCTGCGGTTTAGCCGCGTTTTTACGGCGGTGCAGACGGCGTTCTGCTTCCTGCGGGCGGGCGGATTTCGTTTTTTCCTCGCCCAGCACGGTACGGAAATCCTGCGCCATGTCACGAACAAAATCACCCAAACTGGTGTAAACCTTAACTTCATGCTGGGAGTCCGGCTTGACAGTTTTCTCCGTGGCAGTTTTAGCAGGCACAGGCTTTGCCTCCGGCTCCTTGCGCGACATCTGGCGCGAGGACTGCTTCGGCGGAATAGAGCGCCTTACCTTTTTCTTTTTGCTGCCGCCGAAAATAAAGTACATAACCAGCAGCCATACAATTATATCGAATACAGATTCCATAAAATCACCGGACCTGGTTTATTTACCGGACGGTGCAGTGCTTTCCGTTCCGCCGCCAGAGATACCCTCACGCATTTTGGTGTCAGCCTGCACATTCATCATTTTGTAATAATCCATCACGCCCAGGTTGCCGTTTCGAAAAGCCTCGGCCATCGCCAGCGGCACCTGCGCTTCGGCCTCCACCACTTTAGCGCGCATGGCCTGAATATCAGCAATACGCTCCTGCTCCTGTGCCACTGCCATGGCGCGGCGTTCCTCGGCTTTAGCCTGCGCGATCTGCTTATCCGCTTCAGCCTGATCAGCCTGAAGTTTGGCGCCGATGTTACGCCCAACGTCAACATCGGCCACGTCAATGGAAAGGATTTCAAACGCCGTACCGGTATCCAAGCCCTTGGCCAGAACAGTTTTGGAGATCATATCAGGGTTTTCCAGCACAGCCTTGTGCGAATCGCTGGAGCCAACTGTGGTAACGATACCCTCGCCAACACGAGCAATGATTGTTTCCTCACCAGCGCCGCCGACCAGGCGGTCAATATTGGCGCGCACCGTTACCCGCGCGCGGGAGCGCACCTCAATACCGTCTTTGGCCATCGCGGCCACCACCGGCGTTTCAATGACCTTGGGGTTAACGCTCATCTGCACAGCTTCCAGAACATCGCGCCCGGCCAGATCGATGGCGCAGGCACGTTCAAAAGCCAGCGGGATATTAGCGCGCTCGGCCGCAATCAGTGCATTCACCACACGATCGACATTACCACCGGCCAGATAATGCGCTTCCAGCTGCGAAACCTTAACGTCCAAACCGGCCTTTTCGGCTTTGATCAGCGGGTTGACAATCTTAGCGGGAGATACGCGCCGCAGACGCATACCGATCAAATCGAAGATGCCGACCTTAACACCCGCGGCCAAGGCAGATATCCACAGCCCCAAAGGCACGAAACCCAAAATAATAAATACGACAATGCAAATAAGCAGAACAACTAAAACCGCACTGACAGAGACAACATCAATAAACAATTTCATTCCTCCTTACAAAATTACAACTATATTATATGGCAATTATAACCTATCACTCGCCAAACCACAAGCCTTAATTATACTATTATTATTCATCTTCCAGCGGCTGCACGACCACGCCGCTGCCCTCCACTCGAATCACACTGACCGCCGTGCCTCGCTTCACAAACCTGCCCTCGGTCAGAACGTCGGTGCGTTTGCCTTCAATGAGCGCCGCGCCGGAGGGACGCAAATCGGTCAATGCCACGCCGGACTTACCCACCAGCTGATTAATGGCGGGCGGTGGGCTAACATAGCCTCCGGCCGTAGAAGTCGCTTCCTGCAAGATCAGACGGCTCCACACGCGTCGGGTGCGGCCGCATTTCAAATTGATGAATACCAGAAGCACCGCCACCACCAGAGCGATACCCAATTGCAACATAGCCACCGAAAAACTGGGCGCAACGCAGATGACCGCGCCGATAATACTGCCAATACCCAAAACGCCGCAAACGCCAAAGCCCGGTATCACAAAGATCTCCATTATCAGCAGCACCAGACCGGCCACCGCCAGCGCAATCGCAATCCATGCTGTGTAGCTGACCAGCAGCGCCCCGATAAAATAAAGAGCCAGCGCCGTCACGCCAATCGCTGCAAAAATACCCACGCCCGCAAACAACACTTCCAGCACCAGCGAGCCTATACCCACCGTCAGCAGCAGCGTTGCTACAATGGAGTTGGAAAGCAGACGCGAAGCCTGCTCCTGAAAGCTGTAATCTACCTCCACCAGCGCAGCCTTATCAATGTCAAGGACGGCTAATGCCTCGCCGTCGCTGTTCACCATAAAGTCAGCCATGCCATATTCCAGCGCCTGCTCTGAAGTCAAAGTCAGCAGCTTACCCGCCTCGGAAAGCCCCTCGATGACCACGGTGGAATCGCTCATAGCCGCGGCCAGCTGAGAGTCGCGTCCGTGGGCCTCTGCCGCTCCCATAAGCTGCGCCGTCCAGAAAGATACCACTTTCTCGTCCGCCTTTTCCTCGCCGGAGCGCGGTTCGGCCGCACCAATTGAACCGCCGTTTTTCATCAGGATCTTATCACAGGAAAGGGCAATAAGCGACCCGGCGGAAATAGCTTTGTCGTTGATATAACAATAAGTCGGCACGCTGGAATCCATGATTATCTGTTTGATGGAAACCGCCGAAGCCACATAACCGCCATAGGTATCCAGATCCAGCAGCACAGCGGAAGCCCCTGCCGCCTCGGCCTCGCCGTAGGCGCGTTCCATATAATTCACCATATATTCGCTTATCTCGCCGTCCAGCTCCACACGGTAAACGTTACCTGCGGCATAAGCAGGAGCCGCGGCAAGAAGAAACGCCAGCATAAGGCAGGTTATAAGCCCCAGCCGCGCCTTAATTTGTTTTGCCCTGTTCAGCAAACAAAGCACCTCCGAATCATTCCCACCGGGCATTTTTGCCCAGTTTAGTTTTAGCATAACCCAATAATAAGCAAAAAATATAAATACACTGTT
>DVMH01000001.1 GCA_018715045.1 Candidatus Avidehalobacter gallistercoris | reverse complement strand
CACTTTGACGTGTACCCAATATTTCACCCGCACCGCGCAGCCGTAAATCCGCTTCGGCTATCACAAAACCGTCATTCGTCTCGGTCAGCGTCCGCAAACGCTCCCGCGCAACCGGGCCTGTGGCATTATTCAACAGCAGGCAATAGCTCTGCTCCGCACCGCGCCCAACACGCCCCCGCAGCTGATGAAGTTGCGACAACCCGAATCGCTCGGCGTCGCGCACCAGCATTACGGTAGCGTTCGGCACGTCCACCCCCACTTCTATCACAGTGGTGGATACCAGCACCTGTACCTCGCCCGCCGCAAATCGCTGCATGATTTGCTCTTTTTCCTGCGATTTCATTTTACCATACAGCATAGCCACTTGACAAGAGGGAAAAACCTCCGTTTGCAGACGCTCCGTTAACTTCACTGCAGAATCCAACGCCAGCTTATCACTTTCCTCCACCAGCGGGCAAACAACATACGCTTGCCGCCCTGCCTCGATTTGACCGCGCACAAAATTAAACGCGCGATCCTCCAAATCATAGCCCACCGCAAACGTCTGGATCGGTTTACGGCCCGGCGGCAGCTCATCCAACACTGAAACGTCCAAATCGCCACAAAACGTCATATACAATGTGCGCGGAATCGGCGTTGCTGTCAGCACCAGCACGTCGGCAGCCGCGCCCTTTTTGCGCAGCGCATTTCGCTGGTTAACGCCAAAACGATGCTGTTCGTCTGTCACCGCCAGCCCCAGATCCGCAAACACCACATCGCCTGAAAACAGCGCGTGCGTTCCCACCAGTACATCTAAAGCTCCCGCATTGAGACGCATAAGTATATCCCGCCGCTCCGCTGCCGGTGTGCTCCCGGTCAAAAGAGCGACACTCATACCAAGCTGTACCAAAAGCTTGTGCAGATTGCCGAAATGTTGTTCCGCCAGTATCTCTGTCGGAGCCATCAGCGCACCCTGACGTCCAGCCAGGTGGTTTTTATATAACGCCGCCGCGGCTATCATCGTTTTGCCGCTGCCCACGTCGCCCTGCACCAGCCGCCGCATGGGTTTTGCCGCGTCCATATCGGCAAAAACCTCGCCGATAACCCGCTGCTGCGCCCCGGTCAAAGTAAATGGCAGCTCCTTCGAAAATTCGTTCAGCAATTCTGCCGCGTCTGGCGTAGACCGTCGGGGCGGAAAATCGCTGTTTTCCGGCAAACGGCTCGCCAACACCGTCAGCTGCGTCACAAGCAGCTCCTGGTAAGCCAGACGCCTGCGCCCCTGCTCCGCTTCCTGCGCGTCTTTGGGAAAATGTATTTGATATAATGCCTGCGGCAGAGGAAGCAGCCCCAGCGGAAGTAGAATATCCGGCGGCAGCTCCTCCGTCAGATATTGAGCATAGCGCCCCCAAGCCGTCTCCAGCAGCCGCCGCATACTTTTCTGCGTCAGATTGGCGGTAAGAGGATAAACAGGCAAATAGCCGTTGTCACCAGGGCGTTCGGCAAACTCATAGTCCTGCACGTTCAACTCTCGCCCGGAAAAACGGCGTTCCAATTTACCGAACACGACGATAGACTCGCCCGCGCTCATTTTCTCCTGCAAATGCGGCTGGTTATACCACACAGCGCAGATAGTATCCGTTCCATCAGTAAGCAGCACTTTTAAAATAGTCAGCCTCCGGTTGGGACGCAGCAGAGTGTGACTCAAAATTTTGCCGCACAACACTGCCTCCTCGCCCTCCTGCGCCTGTGCAAACGGTACTGGCTCAGGCCGGCTCTCATAGGTACGAGGCGGTAAAAACAGCAGGTCACGTACTGTATATACACCGAGTTTACGCAGCAATGCAGCCCGTTTCGGCCCCACACCTTTCATATATTCGATACTGACGCCAAGCTGCCCCGCCACTGCCGGGGAAGGATGCGGGCGCACTGTATCCTCCGGCCAGTCACATTTCACTAACACTGCCGCTATCCGCGCCAAAAGCTGCGGACGTTTCATCAGGGACGCCCCGGCATACTCTCCGGCCAAAACGGAAAGCTCTGCTGCTGCCACCGATGGCTTCACACTATGCGAAAGCTCCGCCAGCCAGCCGGAAAAACCGCCCATCACGCTGCTTTCCAGATAGCCCTGCCGCTGCTCCAGTGCAAGGATCGCTTTGATTTTCTCCGGCAGCTCCGCCACGCGCATTCCTCCTCTCATAAAACAGCGGCGGCACAGATATTTGCCCTGCTCCGCCGCTAAACATCACAATGCTGCGGCTATTCCACCGCGATAAGATAATAATAGACAGCCTGTCCGCCCAGCTGTGTCTCGATCTCATAATCAGGATAGCGAACCGCAATCTCCGCCGAAAGCTCTGCCGCGTCGTCCTCCGAGACGCCCTCGCCGTACAGCAACGTGATCAGACTGGTATCGTCGTCAAACATCAGCGGCAGCACAGCCTGCACCGCCTCGTTAACCGTCGGCTGCACTACTTCTATCGTGCCATCCAGAATACCCAGAATATCACCCTCGTGAATATCCTGCCCATCCGCGCCAGAATCTCGCACGGCATAGGTTATCTGCGCGTTTTTCACAGAAGCAAACGCCTCTGTCATCGCCTTGGCGTTTTCCGCCGCCGAAACCTCCGGATCAAAATCCATCATCGCCTCGATACCCTGCGTAATAAATTTGCAGGGCACAACCACAACCGGTTTTACCGCCAGATCCGCTGCCTGATTGGCGGCCATCACGATGTTGCCGTTGTTCGGCAAAACAACCACTTCCTGCGCGGGGGAGCTGTTAATTGCCGCCAGAATGTCCTCGGCGCTGGGATTCATACTCTGGCCACCGTTCACAAGAGCATCCACGCCCATCTCAGTGAATATTTGATCCAGCCCCGCGCCGCAGGAGACGGCTACGACGCCGCAAAGCGGCAGATCCTCCGCCGCAGGCGGCTCAGCAGCCTGCGCTGCCTGCTCAATTACAGACGTCTTTTCCTCCTCGGTAAAAATAGTCTCTCTGTGCTGATCTTTCATGTTATCAATCTTCAAATCGTGCAGCGAGCCTATTGTCAGTGCATAGCTTAACACTGCGCCAGGATCGGACGTATGGATATGCGTCTTCACAACCTCATCATTACCTACGATGACCTGACTTTCGCCCATCCCCTGCATTTTGGCGCGATAAGCGTCCACGTCGATATCATGGCCGTGGATAAAGAACTCGGTGCAGTAATGATTGACAAGGTTCGCCTTGTCATCCTCCGCCGCGTTCTCAGTAAAATCCACCTTGCCGGAAACGGGGAGCTCCATTTCAAATTCCTCACCGCGCACGGCTCGCAGGCCGCCTTCAAAAATGGCGATCAGACCGCTTGCCCCCGAATCCACCACTCCCGCCTGCTTTAAAGGCGGCAGCTGATTCGGCGTGTTAGCCAGCGCTTTATAGCCGGCAGACAGCATCAGCTCAAGCAACGCATCCACCGTCATTTCGGCGTCCACCGCCACAGCCTTATCCGCCGCTTCGGCCATCTTACGCGCCACCGTAAGTATCGTACCCTCTACCGGACGCATGACGGATTTATATGCCAGCTCCACACCCTTTTGCATAGCGCGGGCAAAATCGCGTGAGGTAACGGTCTCCGCACCTTCCAACCCCTGCGAGAAACCGCGCAAAATCTGGCTCAGAATCACGCCGGAATTGCCGCGCGCGCCCAGCAGCGCACCATGCGCCAGCGCCTCTGCCACCTTGGTAACCGTTTTGGCCGCTGGCACGTTCTTCACGGCGGAAGTCATGGTAAGCCCCATATTGGTGCCAGTATCGCCGTCCGGAACGGGAAAAACGTTCAGCGCGTTGATTTTCTCCTTATTGGCAATCAAATTGGCCGCGCCGCCGATAAAAAAGGCGGCAAAGTCTTTAACTTCCAAAACCCTGCTCAATATAGGCCGCCTCCTTAATCCAATACCCGAACGCCCTGCACTACCAGCTTAACGCCGGCGAGTTTTACGCCCAGATACTCCTGCACGTTGTATTCTATCCGCTGAATCACGTTATTGGCGATCTCGGATATTTTGATGCCATACCCCACGATGATATACACGTTCACCTGCGGCACACCCTCTTTGTCGATAATTTCCACGCCGCGGCTGATGGAATCCCGCCCTAAAAGCGAGGCCATGCCATCTTTCAGCGTTTTGGAGGCCATGCCCACCACTCCGAAACAGTTAGTTGCGGAAAGGCCAATATACGTGGCGAGAACTTCCCGCGAAACTTTAATAGCGCCATATTCGTTATTTGCTATCACAATCATATCAACACCTCCTGTTTTGCTTAGTTTAAATTATACCCTAAAATAAGGAAAATGCCAACTATAATTTTTTCACAGCGGTTAATTTAAAAAAATTATAAAAAAGCTCTTGCACAGCAGCCATTTTTTTGCTAAAATAGAAAAGGTTATTCACCAGAATATGGCGTAACTAAATCTGATAGGTCTTTTTGCCTGTAAAAAGGAGGTGGAACTCATGGCAAAATGCGAAGTTTGCGGCAAGACGATTCAGACTGGTATGAAAGTCAGCCACTCTCATATCCGCACCAAGCGCAAATGGAAGCCCAATTTGCAGAGAGTCAGAGTGGTGGTAAACGGCACTCCGCAGAGAGCGACCGTCTGCACACGCTGCCTGCGTTCCGGGAAAGTGCAGCGGGCAATCTAATCATAAGAATAAGCATCATTGCAGCAGCCTTAAAAGGGCTGCTGTTTTGTTATATATGACGCAGAGCCCGCCCCGCTCATATAATACCGCATAAGCCTTACCCCACGGAGGGCACATATGCGAACCGAAGAAGAAGTGCTGGCCAAAAAGCTGGAATACGAGGCAAAGCTGGCGGAGATTATTGCGCTTAAAGGTGAGCGCGCACTGCTCGAACAAGACGAGGAACTGCTGATACTCTCCCTCGTCGATAAGCTGGAGGTCATCTGGTGGCTACTGCAAAAAGAGCTGCCGTTTGATAGCGCAGCAGAGACAGCGTTTACCTTATATAATTGACAAAATCTAAAAATTTCCGCCAATTTCCGCCCCGCCTTTTATGCTGAAACTATTGACTTGACCGCCCGCCTATGTTACAATGCAAGCAGCAAATTGGATAGGAAACTGCCGGCGCTCTCCCTGAGCACCACCGGCGAGGCGGGCGGCAGTTTACACAGCCAGAAAACGCACGTAAAACGGCAACCGCCGCGGCTATGCGTTTTCTTTTTTTATTATTTTCTTTTGTTTTTTGGCTATGTCCGGAAAGGCGGCGCGTCATGCAGAAAGAGAAATTAAAACTCTATGGCTTCAACAATCTGACAAAATCCTTAAGCTTCAATATTTACGACGTTTGCTATGCCAAAACGCAGCGCGAGCAGAAAGATTACATAGCCTACATCGATAAACAGTATAACTCGGAGCGTTTAACCGGAATTTTGACCATGGTGGCCGAGATGATCGGCGCCAAGGTGCTGAACATATCCAGTCAGGATTATGACCCGCAGGGGGCCAGCGTCACCGTTCTAATCGCCGAGGGTTCAATGATACCCGTGGGCGATACCACTGTAGCGCATCTAAACAAAAGCCATGTCACTGTGCATACCTACCCGGAATATCACCCGGAAACCTGCTTGGCCACTTTCCGCGTGGATATTGACGTGGCCACCTGCGGTGAGATTACGCCGCTTTCCACCCTCGATTATCTGATTGGCAGCTTCGATTCTGACATCATCACAATGGATTATCGAGTGCGCGGCTTCACCCGCGACGTGGATGGCAAAAAGCTGTTCATCGACCACTATATCAATTCCATTCAAAATTACATCAATGAGACGACGCTGCGCCGTTATGATGCGGTGGACATCAACATTTATGAAACGAACACGTTTCACACCAAAATGTTAATTAAGGACATTGACCTGCAGAATTACCTGTTCAACGCCGATGTTTACGAACTGCCGCCTAAAACCCGGCTGGAAATCACCGACAGTCTGCGCCGCGAGATGATCGAGATATTCAGCGGCAAAAACATTTACTAATAATTAGAAAGAAGCTGAAATAAACGCCTAAACTCAATCAAAATGAGGCTCCGATCTACGAAGCCCTGCAAAAATTCCAAAAAGCCAGAATCGTTCCTTTTGACGTGCCCGGACACAAGCGTGGACGCGGCAATCCGGAGCTTACCCGCTTCCTGGGCGAACAATGCGTCAGCCTGGACGTCAACTCCATGCAGCCGCTGGACAATCTCTGCCACCCCGTTTCCGTCATCAAACAGGCGGAAGATCTGGCAGCTGACGCTTTCGGCGCGGCGGCGGCTTTTTTAATGATTGGCGGCACCACGTCCGCCGTGCAAAGCATGATTTTGACTGCATGTAAGCAGGGAGATGAAATAATCCTGCCGCGCAATGTCCACCGCAGCGTTATCAACGCACTGGTGCTTTGCGGGGCTACGCCTGTTTATGTAAACCCTGATATGAACCAGGATCTGGGCATATCGCTGGGTATGCGGCTGGAACAGGTAGAACAGGCGATTTTGCAGCACCCAAACGCCAAGGCTGTGCTGGTCAACAACCCCACCTATTACGGCATATGCTCCGATTTGGCGGGCATTATCCGGTTGGCGCATACGCATAATATGCTGGTGCTGGCCGACGAGGCGCACGGCACGCATTTTTATTTTGGCGAGAACCTGCCCCCAGCGGCCATGCGGGCGGGCGCGGATATGTCCGCCGTCAGTATGCACAAATCCGGCGGCAGCCTGACGCAAAGCTCTTTTCTGCTGCTGGGAAACAATGTTAAACCTGGCTATGCCCGGCAGATCATCAACCTGACGCAGACCACCAGCGCGTCTTACCTGCTGCTCTCCAGTCTGGATATTTCCCGCCGGAAACTCGCACGCGAGGGCAGAGAAATTTTTGCCAAGGTCATGGCTCAGGCAGAATACGCCAGAGCGGAGATCAACGCCATCGGCGGCTATTACGCCTTTGGGCGGGAGCTTATCAACGGCGGCAGTGTCTGCGATTTCGACGCAGCCAAGCTGGCCGTAAACACGCTGGAAGTTGGTCTCGCCGGTATCGAGGTATACGATATTCTGCACGACGAATACGATATTCAAATTGAATTTGGCGATTTGGGCAATATCCTCGCCTATCTTTCGATGGGAGACCGACGTCAGGACATTGAGCGGCTGGTGAGTGCTCTTTCAGAAATCCGCCGTCGTTATCAGCGTGATAAAAGCGGCCTGATGACGCAGGAATATATCGAGCCTAAGGTGGCAGTAACGCCCAAGGCGGCCTTTTGGGCGGAGAAAAGCTCTCTGCCGCTGGCGGAAACAGCCGGGCGCATTTGCAGCGAGTTTGTCATGTGCTATCCGCCCGGCATCCCGATTTTGGCGCCGGGCGAAGAAATCACACCGGAAATTTTGGCCTATATCGCCTACGCTAAGCAGAAAGGCTGCCAGCTGACCGGCCCGGAGGACGAGCAAATTGAGCGTTTGAACGTGTTGGCTGAATGAACTTGTCACACACCTGAGGGAGGATTTTATATGGAGCTTTGGTTCACCGAGCGGCACACCGCCAACGTTAAGTTTTCCATTCGTGTCAACCGTCAGCTTTTCAGCGCGGAAAGCGATTTCCAACGTATTGACATCTTTGAATCCGCCGAATTTGGGCGGTTCCTGACGCTGGATGGATATATGATGCTGACGGAAAAGGACGAGTTCATCTACCATGAGATGATAACCCACGTACCGATGGCCGTCCACCCAAACGTCCGCGATGTGCTTGTTATCGGCGCCGGCGACGGCGGCGTGGTGCGCGAACTTTGCTGCTACCCCGAAATTGCGCACATAGATTTGGTGGAAATTGACCAGATGGTGGTAGAAGTCTGCCGCAAATTTCTGCCGCAGACAGCCTGTAAGCTGGACGACCCTCGCGTGCATATCCACTACGAAGATGGGCTGCGCTTTATCCGTACCAAGGAGGCCGCCTACGACCTGATTATCGTCGATTCCACCGACCCTTTCGGCCCCGGCGAGGGGCTGTTTACTAAGGAATTCTACGGCAACTGTTATAAGGCGCTGCGCGCGGACGGCATTATGGTCAACCAGCACGAAAGTCCGTTCTACGAGGAAGATGCGCTGGCCATGCAGCGGGCGCACAAGCGCATTATCGAGAGCTTTCCGCTCTCTCGCGTATACCAGGCGCATATTCCCACCTACCCCTCGGGCCATTGGTTGTTCGGATTTTCGTCAAAAAAGTATCACCCAGTTAAGGATTTAGACGCAGCGCGCTGGAACGCACGCCAAATCCCCACCAAGTATTATACCACCAACATGCACGGCGGCGCGTTCGCACTGCCAGCCTATGTAGAGCATTTGCTGGAGGACGTAGAAGATGTTGAGTAAAAATTATGAGGTTTTTATCGGCTGCGAGGCTAATTTTGACACGGCGGATATCGTCCTGTTCGGCGCGCCGTATGACAGCACCACATCTTACCGCCCCGGCGCACGCTTTGGCTGCCGGGCAATCAGAACAGAATCCGGAGGATTGGAAACATACAGCCCCTATCAGGATAAAGATTTGACGGAGCGCAGTATCTGTGATTCCGGCGATATTGAACTGCCGTTCGGCGCAAGCGAGCAGGCGCTTTACTTAATAAAAAAACGCGCGGACGTGATACTGAATGCGGGCAAGGTACCGTTTATGCTGGGCGGCGAACATTTGGTAACGCTGGGCGCAGTGCAGGCGGCTTATGCCAAATATCCCAACCTTAGCATTATTCATTTTGACGCGCACACCGACCTGCGTGACGACTATCTCGGCGTGAAACTTTCCCATGCCTGCGTGATCCGCCGCTGCTGGGATATGCTTGGGAACGGCAGAATTTGGCAGTTCGGCATACGCTCCGGCGATAAGGCAGAATTTGCCTGGGCGAATGCCGGGCATACCCACCTGCAAAAGTTCGATTTCAGTGGTTTGACGGACGTGCTGCAAAATCTTTCCGGTCAGCCGGTTTATTTTACGCTGGATCTGGACGTGTTAGATCCAGCTTATTTTCCTGGAACAGGCACCCCTGAGGCCGGCGGCGTCACATTCCGCGAGCTGCTTGACGCAACGCTTACTGTCTGCCGCCATGCCAACGTGGTGGCACTGGATGTGAATGAGCTCGCCCCCAATCTTGACGCCAGCGGTGTTTCCACCGCAGTGGCCGGCAAACTGGTGCGCGAGCTTTTGCTGGCAATTTAATAATTCATAGATAACGGAGGAATCATCATGGGCAAAGCAATGATTATCGGCTGCGGCGGCGTAGCACAGGTAGCCATCCACAAATGCTGCCAGAACAGCGAGGTTTTCACGGATCTGTGCATCGCCAGCCGCACTAAGTCTAAGTGTGACGCGGTACGGGATAAACTGCAAGGCAAAACCGCCACAAAAATCACCACCGCGGAAATTGACGCAGATGATGTGACGGCGCTGACCCGCCTCATCCAACAGGAACAGCCAGGCGTAGTGCTGAATCTGGCGCTGCCATATCAGGATCTGACAATCATGGAAGCCTGCCTGGCCGCCGGCGTACCCTATGTGGACACCGCCAACTACGAGCCGGAGGACACCGCAAAATTTGAATATAAATGGCAGTGGGCTTACCGCGAGCGCTTTGAGCAAGCCGGTATCACGGCGCTTCTGGGCAGTGGCTTCGACCCCGGCGTAACCGGCGTTTTTTCCGCTTACGCGCTGAAGCATTACTTTGACGAGATAAACTACATCGACATTCTGGACTGCAACGCGGGTGACCATGGCTATCCTTTCGCCACCAACTTCAACCCCGAAATCAATATCCGCGAGGTTTCGGCCAACGGAAGCTTCTGGGAGAACGGCCACTGGGTAGAGACCAGGCCTATGGAGATCAAGCGCAACTACAACTTTCCCGAGGTAGGCAAAAAAGATATGTATCTTTTGCACCACGAGGAAATTGAATCGCTGGCGCTGAATATACCAGGCATCAAACGTATACGTTTCTTCATGACGTTCGGCGAAAGCTATCTGACCCACCTCCGCTGTCTGCAAAATGTCGGCATGACCAGTATCGAACCGATTGAGTTTGAGGGTAAACAGATCGTGCCGCTGCAATTCCTGAAAGCCGTGCTGCCCGACCCAGCCACTCTGGGACCTCGCACTAAGGGCAAAACCAACATCGGCTGTATTTTCACCGGCAAAAAGAACGGAGAGGTGAAGCATTACTACGTTTATAATGTCTGTGACCATCAGGAGTGTTACAAAGAGGTCGGCTCGCAGGCCGTGGCCTATACCACTGGCGTGCCCGCGATGATTGGCGCCATGCTGGTACTGAATGGCACTTGGAACAAGCCAGGCGTGCACAATATCGAGGAGTTTGACCCCGATCCGTTCATGGCCGCGCTGAACCGCTGGGGTCTGCCCTGGCAGGAGAACTTTGATCCGGAGCTGGTGGATTAACATGCGCTTTTCGGAACTCCCCACCCCTTGCTATGTAATTAACGAGACACAACTGGAGCAAAACCTTGCCATATTGCAGGGAGTTGCCAGACGCACCGGATGCAAAATTCTGCTGGCGCAAAAGGCGTTCTGCTGCCCGGCCGTTTACCCGCTGATCCGGCAATACCTCGCAGGCACAACAGCCAGCGGCCTATATGAAGCCCGACTGGGACGCGAAGAAATGGGCGGCGAAGTACACATCTTCTCACCCGGCTATCAGGCAAAGGACATGGCGGAGATAATCCGGTTGGCCGACCATATTGTGTTCAACTCCAACCGCCAGCTGGCGGAGTTTGGCCCTATAGCCAAAGCGGCTGGCAAAAGTGTGGGGCTGCGCGTGAACCCGGAATATTCCACGCAAAACCACGCAATTTATGACCCCTGCGCCCCCGGCTCCCGTCTGGGCGTGCGCATTGCCGATTTTAACGAAAGCCTGCTGCACCTGCTGGACGGCCTGCATATGCACACGCTTTGCGAGCAGAACAGCGATGCCCTGATCGCCACCGTGGCCGCGTTGGAGGAAAAATTCGGCAAATATCTGCCGCAAATGCGCTGGCTGAACCTGGGCGGCGGCCACCACATCACCCGAGCGGATTATGATATACCTGCGCTGGAACAGTGCATTACCCGTCTATCCCGGCAGTACAAATTACAGGTTTATCTGGAACCAGGCGAGGCCGTGGCGCTGAACGCAGGTTATTTGCAGGCAACGGTGCTGGATATTGTACCAGCAGATATGCTGGTGGCGATTTTGGACGCATCAGCCGCCTGTCATATGCCTGACGTACTGGAAATGCCATATACACCGCCGCTGCTTAACGCGGCTCCGTCCGGCAAACTGCCCCACACCTACCGTCTGGCTGGAGCGACATGCCTGGCAGGCGATGTAATCGGCGAATACTCATTTGCCTCGCCGTTAGCTCCTGGCGACCGCCTGATTTTTAGCGACATGGCCATTTACACAATGGTTAAAAATAACACGTTTAATGGTATGCCTCTGCCAGATATATACTTACAGAATAAAAATGGCGACTGCCGCCTGTATAAACGCTTCGGTTACGCCGATTTCAAAAGCCGTATATAACAAAAAACGCCCTCTACCGCAGTAGAGAGCGTTTTTATTGTATTATTATTCTGGCACCATCATTTCTGACCAAGAAACAGCGTTCCCGCCGGCCTGCCCTGCACGATATCATAGAGAGCCTCCGGGCGCTTACCGTTGGTAATTACGGTGTCAATGCCCTGCCGGGTAGCAAGGGCAGCGGCCTGCAGCTTGGTTTTCATGCCGCCGGTGCCACGGCGTGAACCTGCCCCTCCAGCCAGCTCGTAAACGCTGTCATCAATTCGCTCAATTTGCTGAATCAACTTTGCGGTGGGATGAAGCCGTGGGTCAGCGTCATAAAAGCCGTCAATATCGGAGAGAATAACCAGCCGGCCTGCGCTGCACAGCACCGCTACCACAGCGGAAAGCATATCGTTATCACCAAACAGCCGATCCTCCGACTCAATTTCGGTGTAGCTGACCGAATCATTCTCGTTCACCACCGGTATAATGCCCATCTCCAGCAGCGCATCAAACGTGTTGGTCAGATTCTCCTTTTTCTCCTCCTGCTCGATATCCTCGGCGTTCAGTAAAATCTGAGCGATGGTTTTATCGTATCCGCCGAAAAATTTGTCGTAAAGGTACATAATGCTGCACTGTCCGACGGCAGCCGCTGCCTGCTTCATACGCATAGCAGTGGGCTTTTCAGCCATGTTTAACTTGTTGGTGCCTACGGCAATCGCACCGGAGCTGACCAAAATCACCTCATAGCCCATGTTCTGAATGTCGGAAAGCACGCAGGCCAAATGGTCAAAAGTGCGCAAATCGCTCTTGCCGCGCTCGTTAGTGAGAGTTGAAGTGCCCACCTTTACGACGATACGGTTCTGCTTCAGTGTCATGTTCCATCCTTCTTACTTATTTTTATTTTTAGCCGCAGCAATGATACGCTCAGCAATCGGCGCAGGCGCCTCCTCATAACCGTCAGGCTGCATAGTGAACTTGCCGCGCCCCTGCGTCATGGATTTCAGATCGATCGTATAGCGGGAAAGCTCAGCCAAGGGGATACGTGCGGTGATAACCTGCATTTTGCCGTCTTTATCCATACCCATAATGCGGCCGCGGCGCGCACCGTTAATATCGCCCATGATATCGCCGGTGTATTCGTCGGGGATACGGATCTCCACGTTCATAATTGGTTCCAGCAAAACAGGCTTCGCCTGCTCACACGCCTTGCGAAAAGCCAGGTTAGAGGCAATCTTGAATGCCATTTCCGACGAGTCTACCTCATGGTAGGAGCCGTCGATCAACGTAATTTTGATGTTAGTGACAGGATAGCCGGCCAGAACCCCCTCCTGCACAGCCTCTTTCATGCCTTTTTCCACCGCAGGTATATACTGCTTGGGCACCGAACCGCCGAAAATCTTTTCCTCAAAGACAAATTCCTCATCATAGCACGGCTCCACATCAATGAACACATGGCCGTATTGCCCGTGTCCACCGGACTGTTTTTTGTGCTTGCCTTCAATATGAGTGGCCTTGCCACGAATCGTCTCCTTATAAGGCAGTACGCGCTCAACCACGTCTACCAGCACATTGAATTTGCGCACGAGTCGCTCCAGCGTGATATCCAAGTGGGTGTCGCCCATGCCGGTCAGCAGCGTCTGTTTGGTAACGGGATCTTTTACGCACTGCAGGGTTGGGTCTTCTTCCAGAATCTTTTGCAGAGCCTGCCCCAGCTTATCTTCGTCAGCCTTGCTCTTGGGCTGGATAGCCACGGTATAGGTCGGCTGCGAGAACTCGATTGGCAGAATCTCCTGCGGCTCTCCCTTGGTGCACAGCACATCGTTGGTGCCGGTGTTAGCCAGCTTGGCAAACACGCCGATATCTCCCCAGCAAAGCTCGGTTACCGGAACGGTAGCCTTGCCCAGCATAGTAGCCAGACCGGAAATTTTCTCTTCCTTATCCTTATTCACATTGTAAAGCGTTGTCACCGCGCCCAAATGGCCTTGGCAAACCTTAAACAAATTCAGTTTGCCCACAAATGGGTCGGTAATTGACTTGAATACCAGAAGCGCCAGCGGTTTGGCCGCATCCTCCTTGGGCAGGCAATCCTCCGGCGAAGAAAGATAAGAAGTGCAGAAGCCCAGCAACGTCTCAATACCCATACTGTTCAGCGCCGAGCCGCACAGCACCGGGGCAAATAAGCCCTTAGCGATAGCGCCGCGCAGACCCAATTTGATCTCGTCATCGGTCAGCTCCTCGCCTTCCAGGTATTTCATCAGAATATCGTCATCACCGTCGGCGGCGTATTCCATCAGCTTAAAGTGCGCGTCCTCCACCAGCTCGGCCATATCTTCCGGCATCGGGATCTCGGTTGTTTTGCCGTCGGTAAACTGATAAGCCTTGCGGGAAAGCACGTTAACCACTCCGGTAAAAGTATTGGCCGCTCCAATCGGCAGCTGCACCGGTACAGCTGCGTAAGGAATTTTCTCTGCGAGCTGGTTCACACAGCGATCAAAGTCAGCATTTTCACGCTCCATTTTATTAATGAAGATGACAGCGGCCTTGCCGAGAGCCTTGGCGCGTTCCGCCACCAGCTCTGTTCCCACGCCCACGCCAGAGGAAGCGTCCACCATCATCAGCACATTCTCGCAAACAGGCAGAGCGGCGTCAACCTCGCCCGCAAAATCCAGAAAACCGGGCACATCAAGCAGATTCAGTTTAACGTCATTCCATTCACAGGCCAAAAGCGAGGTGTTGACGGAAACCTTTTTCTTCACCTCTTCCGGACTGTAATCAGAGATGGTGTTGCCCTCGGTCACTTTACCCAGGCGCTTAGACGCACCGCACTGAAACGCAATAGCCTCGGTCAGACTCGTCTTTCCCGTGCCCTGATGCGATGCGATAGCAATGTTGCGAATGTTCTCTGGTTTATAAACCTTCATGAAACTTTCCTCCTTCTATGCCCCAGTTTATGGAATATTTGTGATTCAGCAATTCTATTCTCAGGCGTACAGACCACCTTAAAATGCCGCTTTTTGGCAAGGTCACCCCTAACCGTATAATCTTATATTGTTAATTATACTTTTTTCGCAAAAATCCTCTAAACTAACGGGATTTATTTTGCCGCCGCCGCATAAAAGACGCGCCGGGGCATAAATTTTCCTGTGGCCAAACTTTGCCGGAGGCAGGAGAGGACGAAAAAGTATATGCCCAAAAAGCAGCCGAAATTAACCAATTTATTCTGGAGTGCCGCCATTTTGCTGGTCTGCAACTTCGTTTCGCGCGTGCTGGGATTCATATATAAGATAATTCTGGTGCGAATGATCGGTACTTCCGGCATCGGCGTAACCGAAATGACGGGGCCAATGTATTCGTTTGCGCTGGTAGCCGCCTCGTTGGGTATTCCGCTGGCATTAAGCCGCCAGCTGGCGTTTGAGATAGGCAAAAGGCGCTATCAAAACCTCCGCCGCCTGCAAAACACGGCCATGACGCTGCTGGCTATATTAGGCGGAGCGGCAGCATTAATCTGCTGCTTTTTCGCGCCCACCCTGGCCGAACGCTTCGGCAGCGCCGCCGGAGCCGGGTATCTTAGAACGCTGGCTCCCGCCGTACTGATAGTCACCGTATGCTCCGGCTTTCGAGCTTACTTTCAGGCCAGCAAGCAAATCGGCGTGATTGGCCTATCCCAGAATATTGAACAGTTGGTGCGGGTTATGGCAGGCAGCCTCCTGGTCTGGCTGGCGCTTCCCCAAGGGCTGGAGGCTGCAGTGCAGGCTGTCGCCTGGGCGACGGTACTGGGCGAGCTATGCGGCCTGCTGTTTATATTGCGCGCATACCTGAAGCAGCGACCACGAAACGACCAGCCTCCGGATATGAGCCATGCAAACATCGTCCTCAGACTGTTTGCGTTCGGCGCGCCGGTCACGATACAACGTCTGCTGATGTCGGCCATATTGATGGCGCAGGCCATGCTGATACCGCTAGCGCTGCAAAAGGGAGGCCTGTCGCCTGCCGCCGCAACTGATGCCTACGGCAACTTTTCCGGCGTAGCGCTTTCACTGATCCATCTGCCCGGCATATTTACCGCCACACTGGCCACAGCGCTACTGCCTTCCATCGCAGAAAGCGACGGCAACCGGGCGCGGCTGAACAGCCGTATTAACCAAAGCCTGCACATAACCTGCGTAATTGCGCTGCCATTCATGCTGCTGTTTTATGAGTTTGCGGAGGAATTATGTGTCTGGCTGTTCAAAGCGCCGGGCGCGGCGCAGTCGTTGCGCATCCTTTCGATGGCGGCAGTGTTCATCTACGCTCAAACGGCATTCACCAGCATTTTGCAGGGTCTGGGCAAACTGAAAGCCCTGTTTGTCAGCCTCGCGCTTTCAGGTCTCGCGTTTCTGGCCGCTATCTGGTGGTTAACGCCGCAGCTGGCTCTTTCTGGAGCGGCATTGGCCGAATTAAGCTTCGCTGCCTGCGCCTGCCTGATCGATTTTGCTTATCTCCGGCATTTTACGGCGCTACGGTTGGATTTTCTGAATGTAATTGTAAAACCGCTGGTGGCCGTCATTTTCGGCGCCTTAAGCGCAAAAACGGCGGAGAGCCTGCTCTCCGCCTGCTGCCAGCTGAATGACTGGCAAATGTTTCTGCTGATGTCCGCCATCGGCGGGATTGCATATCTTATAGTGCTGACATTTCTGGGCGGCTTGCCCAAGGTACTCCGGCGATATCTTTCGCCTTTAGTCAGAAAACAGCCATAATTAATGCAATGTACCAAAATTTTCCTTAGGCCAGTAGAGAAAAAAAGCCTTGCCTTTCACATTATCGACCGGAACAAAAGGATTGCTCCACAAATGCGCGTCGAAGCTGTAATTGCGATTGTCGCCCAACAGGAAAACACAGTCCTCCGGCACCTCCACCGGGCCAAACTCATAATCCATAGGCGCGCTGATATAAGGCTCATACACCGTTTCCCCGTTACGGTAAAGCTGACCGTCTACAATAACAATGACGTCACCCTCCACTCCGATGACCCGCTTCAGCATATCGTCGCCGCGCCCAACTTCCTCCTTGGTGGATTCAGTCGGCTCAAACACTACGATATCCTGAAACTGCGGCTCGCCGAAGTCATAAACCAGACGGTTAACCAGAATACGGCTGCCCACCGGAACCGTCGGCACCATTGATGAGGTAGGAATCAGCCGGTTATCGATCAAAAATCCTTTAATAAACAGCGAAAGCAGCAGAGCACAGACAAATATCACGATAATATCCTTAGCGCTGCCAAAGATTTTTTTCAGCATTTACGTCCTCCCGGTTTATACACTATCATGCCGTTTCAGCGGCCAAAAATCAACGAAAGGGCCTCCGCTCTGGCTTTCACATCTTTCTCAAAGTTGCCGCGCACCGCCGAAGTCACCGTCAGCGACCCAGGCTTCTGCACGCCGCGCATTGTCATGCACATATGCTCGGCCTCGATCACAACCAATACGCCGCGCGGCTCCAGCACATCCATCACCGCATCGGCCATCTGGGTAGTCAGACGCTCCTGCACCTGCAAACGCCTGGCATAGCCGTCCGCCATACGAGCCAGTTTAGAAAGCCCGGTTATACGCCCGTCTTTCGGAATATACGCTATGTGAGCCTTGCCGTAAAACGGTAGCATATGATGCTCACACATCGAATAAATAGCGATATCTTTCACCAGTACCAACTCGCCGTGCTTGTCAGCCTTGAACTGCTTTTGTAGATGCTGCCTGGGGTCTTCCGCCAGCCCCGCCAGAATTTCATCATACATACGGGCAACGCGGGCAGGCGTTTCCAGCAGCCCTTCGCGGGCGGGATCCTCACCCACTGCCAGCAGAATATCACGCACCGCGTTCTCAATTTTCTTATGGCGCTCATCTTGAGTCAGCGCCGGGGTGATTTCAGTCATTATAAACCTCCCAGCTAAAAAACTCTTTTTATTTTAAGCTTTTTTAGTAGGCAAGTCAAGGGGGGCCCGGCATAACATTTTTCGGCTATGCCCTTGATTTTTAGCACTGATTATGCTATATTATTCTCTAGCCAGTTTAGGCGCTGTATATACGCGGGTGTAACTCAATGGTAGAGAGTCAGCCTTCCAAGCTGAAAACGAGGGTTCGATTCCCTTCACCCGCTCCATAATTTAATCTGCGCCAGTAGCTCAGTAGGATAGAGCAACGGCCTTCTAAGCCGTGGGTCAGGGGTTCGAATCCCTTCTGGCGCGCCAAAAGGCGCGAATTTGAACCACTGTTCGGTGCTCTGCTATGAAGAGCTGCTGGTTGCGGCGTTCGTGCAAAAAAATAAGGCCGGAGGCTAATACCTCCGGTCTTACTTTTTTGCCTTATTTTTAAATCCCGGCATTATAGTTTATGGCGAGAAGCTGAATCATATTCAAAAACCAATCAAGGTTTCCGGACAGCCAGTGCCATCCTTAACCATGTTGCCGCTGTTCATATCCCCTCCTTGCCGCTAACGAACCTGTATATACGGGTAATTACTCCAATCAAGACGTTGACCGCAGCGATCACAATAATTTTGGTATTCTCGCTCCATCGTAATATGGCAATGAGGGCAGACCGGATAACAGAAGCTGCCAGCACTATCCCTGAAACAATAAACCTCGCTCACTGCCGCAGGTATTTGCAGACTGTCCGCCTCCGGCAGCAGCAGGCCGTCAGGCGTAACACTGAAACCATTACACA